>NZ_JACJRC010000009.1 GCF_014697025.1 Alkalinema sp. FACHB-956
GAGCTGGATGGGTTGAAGCGCAGGTTTACTCACAGATTCAATCTCTAGTCCCTAATAGAATGCTAAATTAACTGCTTTTTCTGGATTCTTGTAAAAACTCTCTATTTTTTTAAGCCTGAGTAGTTACCTGTAGACTTGGATCTCAACTGCAAATAGCTCCAATAACCGATCCCTGCTAAAGCTAGCAATAGACCCGAACTCATGATCCAACGAGTCCCCCTTCGGGTGAATGTCTCCTTCATTAGTTTTCCCTGAACCAAATATCTCGATTGTATGATCCTTAAAATTCTTTATAAGACAATTTATGGTGTTCAGGTGACTACGATCACTCAATCGATCTGATTTCTAGAGAAATGTCTACTTTGTGGAGGTGGACACGTACTCACTATCACCCTTATACGGGTGATAGTGATTGATCGACGATTCTTTTCAGAGTGCTATCTACATGATATGAATGTAATTTTATTACCTTCTTTATAGCTATTTTTACGGATACACGGATATAACTTACCCAATATTTCGTACATTGCGCAAAATTCAATTGCAATTTATACTTCCAAATTCATGCTTCTCTTTGTGTAATGCTGGAGAAGCAGCCTGGTAGGGCTTAGTTGGTTCTATCGTGGTTTTGCCCACAATTCAAATTTTTGCTCTTTGGATCTATATGGTTTGGATCTAATTTTGATCGAATACTGAGGCATAAATAAACATGCTAGGCCAAAATCAAGCATTGATTGATTTTGGCCTAGCCCAGCGATCGCGCCCTGCCTAACAAGTTTCCCTGTAGGAAGTTTACAATCGCTATTGGGTGACCCATTTAAAAGGCCAATTTCAGGCTCAAAGCTAAGGCACAAAGCGGACGAATTTGTTTTTACCGAATTGCAATACCTGGCCATACAATTCCGCTGCGCTGTCGAAGCTCAGGTTGGGGTCGCTGGCCTTTTCCCCACTCAGCTTGACGCCCCCCCCTTGGATTTGCCGACGGGCATCGGAACTGCTTTTGCACAGCCCCGCCGCACTGGTCAAGTAAAACAACTTCACCGGAAATTCAATCGCCGCCAAGGAAAATTCCGGCACCGATTCCGCCTGGGTACTGCCCCCGACCAAATTGGCCGCATCCCGCTGCGCCTGTTCCGCCGCTGCTGCCCCGTGGTACTGACTCACCACGTCCAAGGCCAGCAATTTCTGTTGCTCGCGGGGATTGTCCGGCAAGGTTGAGCGATCGAGCTTGGTCAGCAACGTGAAATAGTTTGCCAACAAACTATCGGGCGTCTTTTCCAGCTTGGAGTACATGGTTAACGCATCTTCCGTCAGGGCCACGTAGTTGTTGAGGGATTTCGACATCTTCTGGACGCCATCCGTGCCCAACAAAATTGGCATCAGCAAACCAAACTGAGGTCGCTGCCCAAAATGCCGTTGCAAATCCCGACCCACAGCAATATTGAACTTCTGATCCGTCCCGCCCAGTTCCACATCCGCCTGCACCGCCACAGAGTCAAACCCCTGCATCAACGGATAGAGAAATTCATGGAGAAAAATCGGATTCCCCTTTTCGTAGCGTTCGGAAAAGCCTTCCTTGGCTAACATTTGACCGACGGTCATCGTGCCCAGCAGTTCTAAAATCTTGCTCAGATCCAACCCTGATAACCATTCAGAGTTGTAACGAATTTCTAAGCGACCGGGGGTATCAAAATCGAGAATTGGTCGCACTTGATCCAGGTATGTCTTGGCATTGGCCGCGACATCCGCTTCCGTCAACTGCTTCCGCACCTCTGATTTGCCCGTCGGATCCCCGATGCGCGCCGTAAAGTCCCCAATAATCAGCACTGCGGTATGGCCCGCGTCCTGAAACGCCCGCAGTTTGCGCACCGGAATGCTATGTCCTAGGTGAATATCTGATCCCGTCGGATCGATGCCTAGCTTGATTCGCAAAGGCCGATCGCTCTGCAAAAGGCGCTGTTCTAAATTCTCATCCGGATTTGTGGAGTCCGGTTGCGAAGGAAAAATTTCACTGGTGCCACGATGAAGCCAAGCAAAGTCGGTCATAGCCGTTCCGATCGAAAGTAAACGCTGTATAGTTCTAAACCCATGGAGTAGGCGGAGTAGTAGGCGGACTGCTGACCCATGGCTCGCAGGTGTCTGCCGAGCGAATAACCGCCTGACTGCATTCCCTTAGCCAGCCTACTATAATTAGTGCAAGCTTTCGTGAAAGCTAGTCAGTGCAAGCTGTGAGAACCAACCCACCTGGTAAACGCACAACGGGTCAACCAATCATGATGAGACGAGGGGGCAGACGAAGGGGGCGATTACCATTTGGGACAGTGAACGGCCCTGCGATCGACCCTCACCCAAAGGCCGATCCACCCTGTGTTCCCCGTAAAAAACTGTGCCGAGCCTTCCACCTTCGTCTATCCTACTGTCACCCCACCTAAACTGTCCCTGTGCTGAGCTCCCCTGCCTGAATGCCACTAACCATCGGAGTTAGCCACCAGCGAGATGACTTAGCCACCAGCGCAATTATTGGCGCAATCATTAGCGATCAGCGCATCTAGCCAGCGTGTAGCCGCTTGTTCAACCCGACATTGCTAAGAGAGAAACCATCGTGTCGTCCAACACCTTTCCCAGCCAACCCCAAAACAGTGATTCCCCCTTCCAATTTCTGGGAGCAGTCACCAAGGTTACGGGTGCCACGTTGTTGGGCATTACCATGCTAACCAGTTCTGTGATTGCGGGTGGGCTGGTCGGACTCGCAATCAGTTTTCGCAATTTGCCCGATGTCCGGGTGCTGCGGAACTATACCCCCAGCGAAACCACCCACATCTACGATATCAAAGGCAAACCCTTGGCCAGCTTGCACGGAGAAGCTAACCGAGAGGTCATGCCACTCAACCATTTTTCGCCTCACTTGAAGCGGGCCGTGCTGGCGATCGAAGATAGCTATTTTTTCACCCATAAAGGGGTTAATCCCAGTTCCGTGGGTCGGGCACTGAAGGCCAATTTTTCCAAGGGCGAAACCGTGGAAGGGGGATCAACCCTGACGATGCAGTTGGTGAAGAACCTGTTTCTCTCGCCGCAGCGGGCCTTTAGTCGGAAAGTTGCGGAAGCAGTGCTGGCATTGCGGATTGAACAGGTGTTCTCTAAAGATCAAATTTTTGAAATGTACCTCAATCAGGTCTATTGGGGTCATAACACCTATGGTGCAGAAACCGCAGCCCGGAGTTACTTTGGGAAATCAGCCTCGGAGTTGAATCTGGCAGAATCGGCGATGATGGCGGGACTGATTCAGGCTCCTGAAGCGCTGAGCCCCTTTCTGGATATGAAGGCGGCGACGCGGCGACAACACATCGTGTTGCAACGGATGAAGGATCTCCAGTGGATTACGGAAGCGGAAGAAAAGGAAGCGCGTAATTATTCCATTAAGCTTGGCAAAATTACCTCCTTCCAACGCAGCGAAATTCCCTACGTAACCGAGGCGATCGTCCAAGAACTCACGAAAAAATTTGGCCGAGATATGATCCTCAAGGGAGGACTTCGGATCCAAGCAACGATCGATACTAAGTTGCAACGGATTGCCGAAGAAACGGTGCGGCGAGGAATTCAAAACCTGAATGGCAGCGGAGTCTATGCCGATCAAATGGCGTTGGTTTCGGTCGATCCCCGGACTCATTACGTGAAGGCGATGGTCGGCGGTGTGGACTACAAGAAGAGTCAATACAACCGAGCCACCCAAGCGCTGCGCCAACCGGGATCTTCGTTCAAGCCCTTTGTGTACTACGCGGCCTTCGCCAGTGGGAAATATGCACCAGATTCTACGGTGATGGATACCCCCGTTGGCTATCCCGATGGCTATGACATGTACTATCCCCAGAACTACGATCGCACCTTCTCCGGGGCGATCAGCATTCGGCGAGCGCTGGAAGTGTCCCGCAACATCCCGGCGGTGCGCCTTGGCCAAGAGGTGGGGTTAAATAAGGTGGTGGAAATCTGCCGCAGCATTGGGATTAAAAGTCCGATCGATCCGGTGATTTCCCTGCCCCTCGGCTCAGTGGATATCACCCCACTGGAAATGGCCAATGCCTACGCGACCTTTGCTAGCAACGGTTGGTATGCTGATCCGACGTTAATTGCGCAGGCGACGGATAGTCGAGGGGCGATCGTGTTAGACAACCGCCCGAAACCCCGCTTAGTGCTGGATTCCTGGTCAGCGGCAGCGGTAAATGACGTGTTGCAAGGGGTGATTACCCGAGGGACTGCCACTTCGGCCAACATTGGCCGTCCAGCGGCGGGTAAAACAGGAACCACCTCATCGGAACGGGATATCTGGTTTGTTGGTTATGTCCCGCAGCTTTCCACCGCCGTTTGGGTTGGGAATGATGACTATTCACCCTTGGGGTATGGAGCGACCGGGGGAACGTTTGTCGCCCCGATTTGGCGGGACTTTATGGCCCAAGCGGTGAAGGATCTGCCTGTGGAACGCTTTAGACCGCCTTCGGATTTTCCCCGGCCTTAGCGTTTTTACCCAGCATTTCCCATGGGAGAACCGTTTTGCCGGGGAGAACCGTCTTGCTGACATCCTGACCCAGCAGGTGAAGGAGAGCGAAGGTTAATGTTAGGCTTAATCCAGCAAAACTAATGTACTTCTTTTGGGCAGTCTGTCCTCAAGTTACTGGGTGGGGAGGGTGTTGAGCCATGCTGGACTTTAATCAACTTGCGCGGCAAATGCAGGGCATCAGCCAACATCTCGTCACGGAGTCTACGGCGCTGCGGCAGAAGTTGGACTATGCCAAGATATTGATGGAGCAAGCGCAACTCTGCCAAACGGAATTGGTGGAACGGCAGGCCCAATGGCACGATCGCTTAGTTTTTACCGCCGCCGTGCCGATCGAACCCTTGGAGACTCGGCAGGAAATTGCGATCGCCCCGTCGGCCCACACGGTGATTGCCACGGATGGTTCCCAAATTTCCCCCAGCCACCATGAAATTGCCTATTGCTATCTGATTAACATTGGCCGAATTATTTTGTATTACGGCCAGGGAAAACAGCCCTTACTAGATAGCTTGCCGGAAGTCTTTTATCGTCCCGAAGATCTCTACGTTTCCCGGCAGTGGGGCATTCGCACAGAGGAGTGGATGGGCTATTGTCGCACAGTTTCCGAGACCCAGGTATTGGCGGAATTGGCCCAGGCGATCGTGCATCCCGCCTCAATGCAGATGGATGATTGGGGCGAGATCGATCGGGTGACGGGTGATGTAGACAACCATCAGCTTTCTCTGTTGAATGCCATTGAGGGCGCTAGCTTAGATGCCCTATCTCACCCAAAACCGCTGGAAGCTCAGCCAAGCCAGCCATCGAGTCCCATCGAGTCCCAAAGTCCCAAAGTCCCATCGAGTCTGCAAGTGCCGACGATCGCACTCGTGGACGGGTCGTTAATTTACTGGTTTTTGGAACCCTTACCCACGGAAGCACGCGATCGCATTCTGCAACCGATTTTGCAGGCATGGCAGCAGTTGCGATCGCTGAAGATTCCGCTGGTGGGTTATGTCAGTGCCTCCCGCAGTGGCGAAGCGCTGAATTTCCTACGGTTACAAACCTGTCCCTACCAGACGCCGGATTGTTTAAACCATTGCAGCCAGTTGCCGGATAAATTGCCCTGCCAAGTGCTTGATCCGGTGCGGGATGTCGCCCTGTGGTCGCAGCTATTGGAACCGGGGCAGCGCAGTCCCCTGTGGCGTAGTTCTGCGCGAATTCAGGACTTCTATGGAGACCAAGGCATTTATTTTTGTTACCTGCATGTGGGCAGTGAGGTGGCACGGGTGGAAGTGCCGGAATGGGTGGCGATCGAGCCTGAAATGCTCAATACGGCGTTGAGTTTGGTGCTCACCCAAGTACAAAAGGGCTATGGCTATCCGGTGGCGCTGGCCGAAGCCCACAATCAGGCGGTGGTGCGTGGGGGCGATCGATCGCGTTTTTTTGCGTTGTTAGAGCAGCAAATGATTAAAGCAGGGCTGCGTAACGTGGGAACGTCCTATAAGGAAGCCCGCAAACGGGGCAGTATTGCCTAGCCTCCATTGATCCTGAAGTAAGACCGTATGATTCTGAAGCAAGACCGCAGTCCCATTAATGCTTGAAATTGCAGATCAATAAAATTGCAGATCAACAAAGCTAGGGTAATACCAAATCAACCTGTGATTGCAACCCATGACGATCCCCCTAAATCCCCCTTAAAAAGGGGGACTTTGAAAGAATTTGACTAAATTCCCCCCTTTTTAAGGGGGGCTAGGGGGGGATCGGATCTGTAGCATTGATAAATCAATTTGGTATAAGGCGATCGCAGTCTCAACCATTCGATCTCGCTTACCCTAGTTGTTTCTAGGCTTTTGTAATCACTTTACCGATGTAGTTGCTTTACCAATGTAGTTGCTTTACCAATGTAGTTACTTTACCAATGTAGTTACTTTACCGAAGTCAGTCGCGGTAACTTGTAACATTTACGCTACCAATTTGAAGCGTGGGAATCGTCGTTGCTATCTCCACTATAGGGTTGTACCCCCGTTGCAGGATAATCATCATCATTCAGGCCAAACACACGACTGAGCGCATCGGACATAAAACTAATCACGTTAGCGAACATTTTAGAGATGCCCATAGCAAACCTCAACGACAGTAAAGAGTGAACAGTAACAATGACAGTTAGAAGATTGC
Organism: Alkalinema sp. FACHB-956; assembly: GCF_014697025.1. Classification (NCBI taxonomy): domain Bacteria; kingdom Bacillati; phylum Cyanobacteriota; class Cyanophyceae; order Leptolyngbyales; family Leptolyngbyaceae; genus Alkalinema; species Alkalinema sp. FACHB-956. The sequence continues at coordinate 6,704 of NZ_JACJRC010000009.1, forward strand.
AAAACCATCGAGTTGAAACACCCGATCGAGATTGCTAGATGATTCTGCTAATTATCAGGACACCTCCCCCGATTCGTTCGCGAAGAACGTGATTTTTTAAGCTTTTTCAAAGTACGTTGTGAAGTGAAATACTTCGCAATGTGGATTGTTGCTGTTTGTAATGAAATCGATCGATACAATCAACATGTTGTGGTCTGTTGACTTACCTCATAGTTTAAACCGATCGATTGGGGTTTGGGGAATTCGTTGTGATTCTTGATATCCGATCCCCTAGGCACGGCTACAAGCTCCTAGCTCAATGAGGTCTTCAGTCTGTTTTGATAGATCACACCAAAATTATGGCGCGATCGCCCCCTTAGACTCCGCTTGCTTTTGCGTCTACGACTTGTCCCTACCCTGGAGTAATCTGGGTGCTGACCTAGGCGAAAATACTAGGATGACAGGTTAAATAAGCAAAGATGCTCCTCCCAAGGGTTCTCTAGCAACTTCACCAGATCCTCAAAAATCCTCCTTGACAGTTTTGGTGATATTAACTATAAATAGAAAGTAAGGAGGGTGCTCCCGAGGGTGCTCCCACTCTGAACCCATCTAGCACACTGCTGGGATGCCGTTTGAAGACAGTTCTGTTCAATTCAGTTCTGTTTAATGCAGTTGCCATGCAGCCTTGAAAGCAGTCTTGAATATCATGATCCTAAAGAGAGCAATATTATGCCAGTTTTAGAAATGCGATCGGAGGACACCAGTCTCCTAACTGATTTATATCAACTGACGATGGCAGCTTGCTATGTGGGGGAGGGGCTTGATCAGCGCACCGCGAGCTTTGAACTGTTTGTGCGGCGGTTGCCAGCGGGATTTGGCTACTTAATTGCCATGGGCTTAGAGGAAGCATTAGCCTATTTGGAATCGCTCCAGTTCACTCCCCAACACATTGCAGCGCTTCAGCAAACGGGGATTTTTGACCATGCACCCGATCGGTTTTGGCAACTGTTGGAAAGTGCCAAATTTACGGGGGAGATCTGGGCGGTGCCAGAAGGAACAGCAGTCTTTGCCAATGAACCGTTATTACGGGTGGAAGCCCCCCTCTGGCAAGCGCAACTGGTGGAAACCTATTTGCTGAATGTGATTAATTATCAAACCTTAATTGCCAGTCGATCGACCCGAATTCGGGATGCGGCAGGGCCAGAGGCGCATTTACTGGAGTTTGGGACCCGCCGCGCGTTTAGTCCCCAGGCGGCTCTGTGGGCTGCCCGAGCCGCTATCGCCGCAGGATTTGATGCAACCTCGAATGTGCTAGCGGCCATGAAAATGGGACAGAAGCCAGTGGGAACCATGGCCCATGCGTTAGTGATGGCATTGGGGGCGATCGAAGGCAGTGAGCAGGAAGCCTTTTCAGCCTTTCACCGTTATTTTCCCAATGCTCCTCTTTTGATTGACACCTACGATGTGATTCATGCCGCAGAAGCCTTGCGCGATCGCATTGCTAACCATGATATAAGTCTATCGGGCGTGCGGATTGATTCCGGTGATTTAGTTACCCTATCCCAAAAGGTACGGGAACTGCTGCCGACGGTCAATATCTTTGCCAGTGGGGACTTGGATGAATTTCGGATTACAGAATTGCAAGCCGCAGGTGCGTGCATTGACGGTTATGGCATTGGCACGCAATTGGTGACTGGAGCTCCAGTGAATGGCGTGTATAAGCTGGTGGACATCGACGGCATTCCCGTGATGAAAGAATCCGCTGGCAAGATGACCTATCCAGGTCGCAAACAAATTTTCCGTTCCTACGAACATGGATTAATCCACCACGATCGCCTGGGTTTAATCACGGAAGCACCACTGTCTGGAGAAGTCCCGCTCTTGCAACCGGTTATGAAGCAGGGAGAACGGTTACAGCCAGTCAAGTCATTAGCAGAGATTGCAGAAACAACCGCTCGATCGATGACAAGCCTCCCGCCAGAAGTTCGTCAGATTCAGCAGCCCAGCCCTGTCATTCCCCAACTGTCAGAAGCATTGCAGCATTTACTGAGTCAAACCCAAAATCGTCTCCAAGCGACTCATGCAAGTCCCGCTTAACCCAGAAATTAACAGTCACTCGTGCAATACAATAATCAGATTGGTTAGAATGTTAAGCCCGATGGATAAATTGCTTCTCTAGGAATTGTTGAACTGATCTCTTAGAGTTCTATGGAATGAATCGTGATTGCCTCGCATTCGTCTGTTCCATATAGTTTTCAAAACGATCTTTCAATCTATATCTTCTAATTCATCTTCTAATCTGCCCTCTCATCTGTATTACTATTTGTCCTTGAAGCATTCCCATGAAAATTGCTCTATTTGGTACTAGTGCAGACCCACCTACCTTTGGACACCTAGCAATTTTGCGTTGGTTAGTGCAACGGTTTGATCATGTTGCCGTGTGGGCTTCGGATAATCCGTTTAAAGCAAAGCAGGTAGAGCTATACCACCGAACTCGGATGATGCAATTGCTGGTTCAGGAATTGCAGTTGCCAGCTACACAGGTGCGGGTCTACCCTGAGCTGAGTTATCCGAGAACCCTGTTTACCCTTGCCAAGGCAAAGGAGTACTGGCCGGAGGGTGAATTTACCCTGACGATCGGGGCGGATATCGTGCCGCAGATCCCGACCTGGTACCAAGCTCAGCAGCTTCTCTCGCAGGTGCATCTCGTGGTGATTCCTCGGTCTGGGTATGCCTTGGAACCCCAAGCGATCGAACAGCTGAGGCAACTGGGCACGACGGTAGAAATTGCAGATCTGGAAACTCCTGATGTCTCATCAACCGCTTATCGCACCTACCCCCAAGCCGATAGCGTGCCTCCCAGTATCCAATCCTATATCCAACAGGAGCAACTGTACGAATGGCCGGACGAAACTCAAAAGCCCCTAGCACTTCAGCAGCCAGTGGCAAATTAGTGAGTGAGCAATTAGCGGGTGAGCAGCCATTAGCAAGTGAACCACTCGTGAGTGAACCATTAGCGAGCGAGCAATTCGCGAATGACCCATTAATCCGCGACAAGCCAGCTAGTGAGAAATCAACGGTGCGATCGACCCAGCGGGCTGCGCGATCGTCGGGTCGCTGGACTTCCCGGAAGGGGGAACCCTTAGCGGATTTTCGGGTTGGGGTTGATAACGTGATTTTTTCCGTAGACACTGACCTGCATCGATTATTTGTGCTGTTAGTGATGCGTCAAGATCAGCCCTTCGCAGGCTATTGGAGCTTGCCGGGAACGCTGGTGCGGGAAGGTGAATCGCTAGAAAAAGCAGCCTATCGCATTCTGGCGGAAAAAATTCGCGTCCAAAATCTCTACCTAGAACAACTCTATACCTTTGGAGGCCCCCACCGAGATCCCAGGGAGGCTGAGGCAAGTTATGGTGTGCGGTATTTGTCTGTGAGCTATTTCGCCCTTGTGCGCTATGCCGAAGCGGAACTGATTGCCGATGGCGTTAGTGGAATTGCTTGGTATCCCGTAGACCAGTTGCCTTCCCTAGCGTTTGATCACCATCGCATTGTGGACTATGGTCATTGTCGCTTGAAGAATAAGTTGGAATATAGTCCGGTGGCCTTTGACGTATTGCCAGAACTGTTTACGCTAGGTGATCTCTACCAATTCTATACTACGATTTTAGGTGAAAATTTTTCTGACTATTCCAATTTCCGATCGCGGTTACTTAAGCTAGGATTCCTCTCGGATACGGGCATCAAAACCTCTCGAGGAGCCGGACGTCCCGCCAGTTTATACCGCTTCGATAGTGCAGCGTTTGCCCCCTTTAAAGATAAACCCCTGATTTTTATTTAACAACAATCAGCATTTAGCAAGAATTAGTATTTAACAAAAATCAGTAGATCCCAATGTGGGTTGAGATCACCATGTGGAGATCTCCCCTCCCCCTCGTAATCAAGGGGGAACTGGACAAAATAGATTCAAATTCCCCTTACTTCCCGGAGCATTATGAAAATTGCGATCGCACAACTGAACCCCACCGTCGGAGATCTGGCCGGAAATGCCCAAGCGATCGTGCAAGCGGCCCAGCAAGCCGCAACCCAAGGTGCAAGGTTACTGCTGACGCCGGAATTGTCGCTCTGTGGCTATCCCCCACGGGATTTATTACTCAATCCCAGTTTTATCGCGGAGTTATCGGACACATTGACCACGATCGCCCAGCAACTGCCCAACGGATTGGCCGCGTTAGTCGGTACTGTAGAACCCAATCCCCAAGCCAGTCAGCAAGGCGGTAAACCGTTGTTTAATTCCGTGGCTTTGTTAGATAACGCTCAGATTAAACAAGTCTTCCATAAGCGGCTGTTACCGACCTATGACGTTTTTGATGAAGATCGCTATTTTGAACCGGGCAATCAACCCAACCATTTTTATCTAGATGATATCCATATTGGTCTAACGGTTTGCGAAGATCTGTGGAATGACGAAGAATTCTGGGGCAAGCGGAATTACTCGGATAACCCGATCGCGGATTTAGCGGACCTGCAAGTGGCGTTTACGGTGAACCTGTCGGCCTCGCCCTACAGCATCGGCAAGCAACGGATTCGGGAACGGATGCTGCAACACACTGCCCAACGGTTTAATCAGGCGATCGTGTATGCCAATCAAGTGGGTGCAAATGATGACTTGATTTTTGATGGCGGCAGCTTTGCGGTCAATCGGGATGGCAGTCTGGTCAGTCGTGCCCAATGTTTTGCCCCCGATTTATTGCTATTGGAATACGATGCAGCTACGCAGACCCTCAGCTCCCAAATTCCTGCCAGTCCAACGGCATTACCGACCTCAGCGGATGCAGAAATCTGGCCAGCTTTGGTGCTGGGGGTGCGGGACTATGCCCGGAAATGTGGCTTTAGCAAGGCGGTTTTAGGCTTGAGCGGGGGGATTGATTCGGCGTTAGTGGCGGCGATCGCGGCGGCAGCTTTGGGGGCGGATAATGTCCTGGGAATTCTGATGCCGTCGCCCTACAGTTCCGATCACTCCATTACCGATGCATTGGATCTGGCCCATAACTTGGGTATTAAAACCCAAACGATTCCAATCGGGGATGCAATGGCAGCCTTCGATCGATCCCTAGCGGAAATCTTTACCGGAACAGAGTTTGGGGTAGCGGAGGAAAACATTCAATCTCGGATTCGTGGCACTTTGCTGATGGGGGTGGCGAATAAGTTTGGCTACCTGTTGATTTCAACCGGGAACAAGTCTGAAATGGCGGTGGGGTATTGTACGCTCTACGGTGATATGAATGGGGGCTTAGCCGCGATCGCGGATGTTCCAAAAACACGGGTGTATTCCCTATGCGAATGGTTAAATCAACAGGTAAAACAAGGCCAAATTCCTGCTAACTTACCCGCTACGATCGGCCCTGAAATTATTCCCACCCACATTCTGACGAAACCCCCTAGTGCAGAACTGAAGCCAGGACAGGTCGATCAGGATTCGCTACCGCCCTACGATGTGCTGGATGACATTCTGGCGAGGTTGGTGGAAAACCATGAATCCGCTGAACAAATTATCGCCACCGGTTTCGATCGCGCAGTGGTTCAGAAAATTGCCCGCCTGGTTAAAATTGCCGAATTCAAACGCCGACAGGCCGCACCGGGACTCAAGATTACCGATCGGGCCTTTGGTACCGGTTGGCGCATGCCGATCGCCCAACGCTGGCTCCCTACTGGTCAGGTGGTGAACCCGACTTCATAGCGCTATCGATACTAGCCAGCACTTAACGACTCTCCATCATGGCCTTGAGATGCCGCAGACGAGCTTGGTTTAACCGAGGGATGCAGGATTGACTGCGCGGTAATTGGCGGAAAGACTGGGCTTCAAATTGGCAGTATTCCGCTTGATAGCGATTCCAAATGCGCTGCACCTGATCCTGCTTGAGTTCTGCGATGAGGGACTGCATTGGAGTATCTTCCGAGGGTTCTGAAGCTGGGGCAAGCCCTTGGAGGTCAGCAATGCGATCGTTGGTCACGGTTGCTAAACAACGGTGATAGAGCATCGGTGCCATGGAAGCCCCCGCAAAGGGTTCAATCACTGCGTCACAATGCATCTGACGATATTGCCGCCAATGGCTTTCAGCGAGTGCAAATTTCGATCGATGCGGTTGCGGGAGAAGGGGCATCTCGTCCTGATACACCTGGGTTTTCAGAAAATCCGTGGTTTTTGACCAATAGACAGCACAGCGATTCAAGGAGATTTGGCCATCATCCGGGCAATTGAGGGCTGGAATACCAACGCTTGCATGGTCGTCCGAGTGCGCGGGTTGGGCGCAAGTCGCCACACTCAAAACGAGGGTAATTCCTGAGATAAACCTGACAAAGGCACGATCGTCATTCACCATGGTTCTTACCAATCCTGACTCGCTCGAAACCAATACCACTGATCGATTACAACTTGGTAGGTATAGGAGTCTTGCCCAAACCGTTGACTTCCCTCAGGATTGGGCTGATAGACAAACCCATAGGCTGATGTGACCATAAAGCCATGCCACCCGGTGAGAAAGTAAATGCCCCCACGGGGATCGCGATCGCAGTCTTCCACTTTGCACCGATCGCCGCCGGGTCGGTTGGGGCAGTGGGTGAGACGATTGATTCCGCTGCCGCCAGCTTGCGCGACCCGATCTCCCACCCTAACAGGACTAGTGTGACGACCATAGGAATGTACCCATACTGTGTCAGGAAGACGTACGGAACTATGATGAGTATCTATGACGTATCGACTAACAGACCTGGAAAGCAACTGATCCACAGGAGTCCTAGACAAGTCAATTGGATAGTAATCAAGACCAGAATCACAATGAATGCCATGGTGTGATCTCTCTGTGGAATCAGGCTCACAAGCATCAGCCCAGCGGTCTAAGCAAGTGGATTAATTACGGAAACTTGATACAGCCATTTTTGATTTCAATCTTTGTATCATCTTTGACTTCGACTCTACCGCAAGCCGTTTCGATCGTAGCTACTTTGCCACTGCCCTGAATGGTTGCTGCACCTGTTGTACGAGCCTCAAAGGTGACTTCCTTCGACTGTCCATCCATTTGCACTTTCATGACGTGCTTTTGGGAGTCTGTATTGGAATACTTAATGTAAACGGCTGCCAGGGAGGGAGCTGCCAGGGCGATCGTGGGGACTGCCGACAGAGCGATCATTAGCAATGCTTTTTTCATTGTCTAACTCCAGAGGATTGATATCTGTGATATTTGCTACACAGGTTGAATACGTAGTATTCCTATCACTCGCTTGTAGAACCTATGCAGTTTTTATAGACTGTTGTCTAGAACTTTAATCTCAGTGTTCATACGTATTTTAATTTTTTAATATGAACTCAGTGTTGGGATGGCAGATGAAATTCTGTTTTGCCAATTATGATGTACCCTACAGTGATGCCGCTCTACAGTGATGGAGTATGAGGGTAGAGACTGCGATTCCTACAATGATAATTTACAACCCTAGATAATTTACAACCCTACCGCCACTCTATACCCAAGTCGTCTGGCATCGTTCCCTCAAACGTCCAATCCGCATCGTCGATGTGAGCAACCGCAGCCACCCTGACAAACCTCGGGTCGCCTTGCTATTTTCCACCGATACTGCCTTAGGCCCAGAACGCTTGTATGAATATTACAAAGCACGGTTTCACATTGAGTTCATTTTTCGTGATGCTAAGCAATTTACAGGTTTGAGTGATTGTCAATCCCGACAGCAAGATGCGTTAGATTTTCACTTTAATGTCTCCCTGGCCGCACTCAATTTAGCCAAGCTTGAACAAATGCAATCTCAGCAACAGTCCACCTATGATGCTCAACCGATCTCTTTCTCCATGGCAACTTACAAACGTCAGACCTTCAATCAGCATTGCCTGGAGCGCTTTATTGCAAGGTTAGACCTTGACCCAACTTTGATTAAATCCCACCCCAACTACCCTAGCCTTCTCCAGTACGGGGTGTTGGCTCCATAAATCTGTCCGGACTATTGCTGAGGGATTTGCTCAGAAATCCCAGCCCCGATGCATCTCCCTATCTCCCTATTCACCGATCTATCCATCCTGCCCATGTATTATTCATTACATCATCGATACGGATAATCTTTCTGCACCCATTCGGTCAATTTGTAACCTACCTGTGAAGATCTCTAACAGCATATGACTAGACCTTAAGAATTTCAGTCCCCAGAATTAAGAATTGTGGGAATTACAACCGTCCCCCAACCTCCTCAGTTACCAAGAAAGAAAGCCACGATCGAACCGAGGGAGTTTGGGGAGTTTAGCCATGCCAATTCGCCGCATTATTCGTGCATGGAACGTTCGTGCATGGAAGTATTTTGTCCTATCACTATTGGTCGTGCTCCTAACCATCGCCGTCGGGCCCTCTCACCCTGGACTTCAGCCCCTCGTCAGCCAAGCCCAACCCGCAGGGCCAGGGGCGATCGTGGCTCCCCTGCCCAACCCCACTCTGCCCGATTGGATCAGCCAAATCAGCCCCACCGGAGCCGTTGATCCCCTCGCGCAAATTCGCATTCAATTTAAGAACCCCTTAATTCCCCTAGAAGCCCTCGGCAGTCCAGCCCAGCAGGAATTACTGAAAAAATTTGAAATCACCCCCAACCTCCCCGGACGATTTCGCTTCCTGACCCCGCGCATGGTCGGATTTCAAGCCGATCGCGCCCTCCCCAAGGCCACCCGCATTAAAGTCACCCTCAAAGCTGGTTTAGCCGATTTAAATAACCACCAACTAACCCAAGAGATTGCTTGGACATTCAACACCGAAGCCATTCGCCTCACCGATTTACCCACCCTACCCTCCGACCCCGATGCATTCATAGAACCCTTGGGCCTTGAACCGACTTTAGAAATCACCTCCAATGTCGAATTAGATCTCAATTCCGTCAACGTTAAATTAATTGCTGAGAACTCCGGTTCCATAGTCCCGGTCAAAATCGCACTGAAATCCGATCAATCCTCCCGAAATCGCTTCGATCGCTTTAGCGATCCCCAGGAAGACTTCAACCCTGCCGCCAAAGCTTGGATTTACACCCTCACGCCCCAGAACCGACTGAATAAAGCTACGCGCTATCGTTTGGAATTTGCACCGGGAATGCGTCCCAAGGAAGGCAACCTCGTCAGCGAAACGGCCTTTATCGGCAGCCTCATGACCTATAGCCCCCTACAATTTCAAGGATTCGCCCGCGTCAATCTACCGGACGCCAGCGGAGCCTACGGTCGCTTCGTTACAGGCAACGCACAACTCAAATTTAACAATGGCCTGCTGGCCGAGTCTGCCCGCAGCGCGATCGCGATCGACCCCGCCCCCAAACCCAACACCCGCTGGCTCCAGGTGTATGACGACGATCGGGTGATTAACCTCAATCCCTGGGCCTTGGAACCGCACAAAAAATACCGCATTACGATCGCTGCAACCCTTAAGGATCAGTTTGGGCAAACCTTGGATAAACCCGTGACCGTGGACTACGAAACCGGAGAAGTCGCAGCGGATTTTTGGGCCCCGTCGGGATTAAACATCTTTCCCACAAGCAAAAACCTACAACTGAATCTCTCAGCCATCAACCTGCCTAAACCGGAATATAAAGCGGCCTACCGCGTTGTGCAACCGACGGATTTAGTCTATTACGACTCCGCCGAAGCCCAGGAAAACCAGCCCGGTTTACTCGCCGATAGCAAGACCTGGCAACCGATCGCCCTACCCGTTGCCCAACCCAACACCAGCCAAACCATCCCCATCCCCATCCAGGACAAGTTGGGGGGCTCTACGGGAATGCTGGCCTACGGCGTCCAAGCGCGCACCTATCAATATGAGGAAGACGGGCGCAAGCAATGGCGTGACCCAACCTACTCCGGGCTAGTGCAATTGACCAATTTGGGCGTCTTTTCCCAGTGGTTCCCAGATTCTGGCCTGGTTCGGGTACATCATTTGTCCGACGGTTCAGCGGTGAAAAACGCCAAAGTAGCGGTGTATCGATCGCGCCTCGCTGCCAAATCCCGCCCCGCCCCCACGCCCTGCGCCAACGGCACCACCGATCAAACTGGCCTAGTGCAATTCAACGCCGCCGATCTACAAGCCTGTATGTCCACGGGAGCCACTGTTTTCGCCGATGCCCCGGAATTACTGACGATCGTTCGAGAAGACAAAGACTGGGCCTTTTCCCGTAGCCAGGAATGGAGCGGCAGTTACGGCTATGGCATCTACGCCGGATGGAGCGGCAGCCAACCGGAATCACGCGGTACGATTTTCTCCGATCGGCAACTCTACCAACCCGGCGAAACCGCTTGGTTCACTGGAGCGGCCTATTATCTGAAAGCAGGGCAACTCAAGCAGGATAAAAATACGCGCTACACCTTGACCCTCAAAGATCCCAACGATAAGGCAACGGATCTGGGAACGCAGACAACTAATGAGTTTGGCACATTTTCGATCGAAGTGCCGATCGCGAAAACGCAACCCTTGGGAATCTACACGATCGAAGCTAAAAATCGCAACGGGGTAGAAATTTTAGGAACGTTCCGCGTGGCAGAATTTAAACCACCGAATTTCAAAGTGGATCTCGCATTAGATCACGAAATGGCTCGGGCGGGAGATACGATTAAGGCCCAAGTCCAAAGCAACTATCTCTTTGGTGCGCCTGTCGAAGGGGGGCAGGTGGACTATTACGCTACCCGTGAGAAAGTGGACTTTATCCCCAAGGGCTGGGAGAACTGGAACTTTGGGCGGCAGTGGTTCTGGCCAGAAGAAGAACCTAGCGTCGAATCCGATGTCTTGCAAACCCAAGCGGCCTTAGATCCCAAAGGTCAGGGTCAACAAAGCTTTACGATCGCTCCGGATCTGCCCTATCCCATGGCCTATCGTCTCGATGCGCAAGTCAAAGATGTCTCCAACCTGGCGGTGGCTAATTCCAAAACAGTGATTGCCTTACCCAGCGATCGGTTAATTGGCTTGAAAGGTTCCTTCGTAGCCGATGCGGGGAAACCCTTTGAGCTGCAAGTCGTCGTGACCGATGCCAAGGGGGGCGTGGTTGCAGGACAAGCCGTCAAACTGGAATTACAACAAATTATCTACAGTAATGTGACTCAGGTGATCGAAGGGAGCCGACGGGGACGGAATCAGGTGGAGTATAAAACCGTTGGTCAGAGGGAAGTTCGATCGGGCGATCAAGCCCAAACTGTTTCCCTAACGCCACCGGAATCGGGCTCCTATCGTATTCGTGCTAATTTCGCCAATGCAAAAGACGAAATTGCAGCAACGGATCTGCAAATTTGGGCTACCGGAGAACGATCGGTCTTTTGGGGGAGTCGTTACCGCAATAATCGACTGGAACTGAAGCTGGATAAGAAGACCTACCAACCGGGTGAAACGGCCAATGTGGTGATTCAGTCGCCCTACCCTGAAGCGAATCTCTATTTTGCAGTGATTCGCCACAAGACCTTGTACAAAACCATCACTAAAGTCAAAGGGGGTGCCCCTCAAATTCAATTTAAGGTCACACCGGAGATGCTGCCCAACGCAGCGATCGAGGCAGTTTTGGTACGCCAAGGGGAGCCGCTGGAGAAATTGCAACCGGGAAGTTTGGACAACCTCGTCCACATTGGCTTTGCGCCCTTTAAAACCAGCCTAGACCAGCAGTATCTCAAACTGCAAATCCAACCGGAACAACCCACGATCGCCCCCGGTGGCGAAGCCAAGGTGCAATTCACCCTGCAAAACGCCCAGGGCAAACCCACCCAGGGACAACTGACGGTCATGGTTGTTAACGAAGCGGTGTTGCAACTGACAGGCTACCGTCCGCCGGATTTGGTCAAAACTGTCTACGCAGAGCAGGCTATTTCCACCCGCTTTGCCGATAATCGTCCCGATGTGGTGCTAGAACCCTTGGCCTCCCCGATCGATAAGGGGTGGGGCTTTGGAGGTGGCTTGTCCAACGGGTCGGGGGATACGCGCATTCGGAAGGAATTCAAACCGATCGCTTACTATAACGGTTCGCTCATCACTGATAGCAATGGGAAAGCCAGCATTCGCTTTAAGGTGCCGGATGACTTAACGACTTGGCGGGTTTTAGCCGTCGCCACCGATGGAGCTATGCATTTTGGCAATCAGGATGCAACGCTAATGGCAACCCAGCCCTTAGTGACTAATCCGCTCTTGCCGCAATTTGCCCGCGTGGGCGATCGCTTCGCAGCGGGAATTGCCGTCACCAATAACACGGGTAAACCAGGTAGCTTCAGCAGTCAGGGTAGCTTCGCCGGGGCACTACAACCGCTGAATAATCAAGCCACCACGGTACAGGACACCTTGGAGTCGGCGACGAAAGCCTATCGCTTCCCGATCGTTGCCACCCGTCCCGGCAATGGCACGATGCAGTTCCAAAGCATGCTGAATGGTAAGACCGATGCCTTTGAGTTGCCGTTGCTGGTGAAGCCGTTAGAGATGACGGAACAGGTGGTGGAAACGGGAGCCACGGAGCAACGGGCGGCCATTCCCCTACAAATCGACGGTAATGTCGCGCCGAATGTGGGCGGTCTTGAGATTGCCCTCGCCAGTACGCTGATTCCGGAACTCAAGGAACCCGCTCGCCAAGCCTTGGAAGATCGGGAGTTCCCCCTGTTGGAACCTGCCGCCAGCCAATTATCGATCGCGGCTAGTTTGCAGGTGCTCAGTCGAACCTACGGTCAAAGCTTTGAGGGATTTAATCCGTCGAACCATGCGGCCCAAGCTTTGGAACGCTTGACTAAACTTCAGCGCTCCGATGGCGGATTTGCAACCTTCCCCGGCGATGCCACGTCCGATCCCTTTGTCTCGCCCTATGTAGCGGAAGCGCTAGGACAGGCGATCGAGGCAAAATTACCCGTCAATGCTGAGATGATTAGCCGACTACAAGGCTATTTACAAAAGACCTTAACTAATCCAGGACAGTATCAATTCTGTTCCGGACAACGCTGTAAGGATCAGGTACGGTTACGTGCCTTGATTGGGTTGGCGGCACTGGGGGAGAAACGTAAGGATTTCCTAGGCGATTTGTACGATCGACGGGAACAGTTTGACTTAATCGATCGCATCAAACTAGCCCGCTATTTATCACAGTTCCCCGATTGGCAAACGGAATCAAAAACGCTAGCGACTAAGATCCAGGAAACCGTCTACGAAACAGGTCGATCGGCGGCGGTCAATCTACCTCGACGCTGGTGGTGGTTCAGTTCACCCACAACGGCTCAGGCGGAGGCCACCCGCTTATTCATTACCCGTAAGGCTTCGCCGGAACTGTTAAATAAACTCGTTTCGAGTCTGTTGGCACTGCGGCGGCAGGGAACCTGGGGCTGCACTTACTACAATGCCCAAGCGTTAACAGCCTTGGTGGACTATAGCCAACTGTTACCCACCCCACCGAACTTTACAGCCACGGCAGCGTTAAATAACCAAACGCTCCTGGCGCACAAGTTCCAAGGCTACGAAACCCCCAGCGTCGATCGCACCATTCCCATGGCAGAGCTGCCGCGCGGACGGCAAACGGTGCAACTGGAAAAATCGGGGACAGGCACCTTGCATTACCTTGCAGCCTATCGCTATCGGCCCCAGGGCAATCCCCCCGGTCGCTTCAATGGCTTAAGTGTCCTACGATCGATTCATCCCGCCAACCAATCCACCACGATCGGTACAATGGGACTGGCTGCAACTGAGCAACCCCTAGTGGTCAACTCGGGTCAGGTATTTGATATTGAATTGCAAATCACGACCGATCACCCGATCGATCATGTTGTGATTACCGATCCCTTACCCGCAGGCTTTGAAGCGGTTGATACTGAGTTCCGCACTTCTACGCCCTACTTTGCGGCTCAGTCCGATAGTTGGCAGATCAACTATCAAACGATTTATCGCGATCGCATCATGGCCTATGGCAGTCATTTTGAGGCGGGGGTTTACACGCTGCATTATCTCGCGCGATCGGTCACACCGGGAACCTTTACCTATCCGGGTTCAGAGGTGCATCTACAGTACGCGCCGGAGGAATTCGGACGATCGGCCACGGCCACTTTGCAAATTCAGGGGTCTTAATTGGAACGCTTAATCGGGATAGCTGAATTGGGATAACTTAATTGGGATAGCTGAATTGGGATAGTTTTATCGATCGCCATCCCATGGTGGCCTATCAAGCACGATTCTTCCAGGCCTGATAGGCTGCCAAACTTGGGCCTAGGGGAATCCCTTCCTGTTCAAGTCTTGTATTGACCTTCTGGCTCAAGTGTTGGAGCTGACTGATCCAAAGCGGCATTTCATATCCAGATAGCATTCTAAATTCCAATAATCCATCGCGCCAAGTGAGCTTTTCCAAGCGATCGCAGAGACTTTCAACGGATTGATTACAGCTAGCGGCAATGGTTTGGACTTCTTTCAATTCTTCTTTTGTAAGTTGTAGTTCCATGGTTAGGATTTTCTAGGGTACTGTGTTGGGGTACGGATGCAGTCTGAATTCAAGTGACCAAGACTTGATCTGTCCCTTTCAGATACTATGCGGGAGATTCTTCACGATCGAGTGATTTGGATCACCTCTGGTTCAAACTGGTGCTGCCCATTCAGCTTCCAGCACTGGAGATCGGTCACATTGCCTTGACTGACGGAGGCAATCACGTAGGAATAGTCTGCCCAAGCTAATCGCCGATCGCACTCCGATGGAATGGCAGGATGATCAGGATGGGAATGGTAAACACCAACAATCTCTAACTGTCGCGATCGGGCTTTCTTCATCGCTTGAAACATGACTGCGGAATCGATCCAATAGCGATCGGTCTTTCCAGTTCCTGCGCCAATTAATTCTGCTACTGCTGCGTTCCAGCCATTTTCCGTCGGGTAAAGCTCAACCACGATCGTACAATCTTGCTGTCTTTTTCCTAGCAATAACCCACAACCTTCCTGGGGATAGGCTTGTTCTAACCAATCTGTGAGTTGATAGATGTAGTTTTGGGAGATTTGTAGCATAGCGTTCTCTCGTGCTGAAGACTGCAAGATTGCCATTACCGACGATCGTCTATTCGCTTGTTCGTTTGAAGCATTCTGTTTAAAGTAATTCTGTTTAAAGTAATTCTGTTTGATTAATTTCGATCGATTCCAGTTCGATCGGGCGCGATCGCCAAGGTTTTTTTCCCGCCACCAACACATCCCACCAATGGAAATGCATGGCTAACAAGTGATCCAATTCCCGCGTATCCTTACTGGAACTCAAGTTTTGCGCATCTGGTAAACAATAGGCTGCAATTTCCGACGCCTGCAACATGTGCAAGACACCCACCGAAAAACCACTGCCCGCATAGACAATACAGCCCCCCATGGGCAATGCTTTCATATTGGCTAAGGCGTAGGGAATTTTTTCGTCGGCGGTACCGGGACTGTCCTGAAACTTACATTCGATCGCAAAGGCCGTTTGCGAAGCTTCCCGAATCAGCAACATATCAAGTCGGCGATTCTTCCCAATGATCGATTTACCAATATTGACTTCTCGATAAACCGTAATCCCCCGATCGCTAAAATTCCGATACACATAATCTGCAATTAAATTGGCATATTCATGGCCAGTCATCGGTTTCTTAATCACAATCTCTGAACGCCTCCTGTCTGAATACCTGCTTGCAGTCTCCTGGCCGCTGGGCATGAATACTAGGTGCTAATCTAGACTTGAATCTGCACTGAAATCCACACTGCAATTCACGGGATATAAAAACTCAGTGATCCGCTGCTGTGTGATATGAATTGCTTCCTCACAAATATCATTGCCCCAGAAATTGCAAGCCTGCCTCAGCGCCGCTAAACCCACACTGCCAGCCCCCATAAACGGATCAATCACCAACTCCCCCGGTACCGTACTTTGGCGCACCAGTACTTCTGAGACCTCGATCGGTTTTTCCGTGGGATAGCCGCGAAAAATTCGGGGGTGTTCGATAATATCGGCGATCGACAAGTCGTTCAGTTTGCGTTTGCCCTTTTCAAAAAACAAAATGAACTCATAGCGCGATCGATAGTGATATCCCATGCCAATTTTTTGTTTATCCCAGACGATCGGCTTCCAGAATTTAAATCCCACCTGCTCTGCCATGGGCTTAATCACGAACATCGTTTCCGCATCGCAAAATAGATACAAATGGCGATGGTTCTTCAACACACGATAGATTTCTGGGAGCAATTCTGTAAAGCGATGGTTGGGAAAGATTTGAAACCAGTTATTACTCGATGCTTTGCTATGTTTGAGTCGTGTGGTTGTCCCTACACTGCGATGTTTTTCCAAGGACTCATAGGGCGGATCGGTAATGACCAAATCCACAGAACTATCCGGCAACGATCGCAGCCATGCCACCGCATCCGCTTGATGTAACGTAAAGGTGACCGGAGCGCCCATAGCAGAAGAAGAATAGAACACCTGTATTTTACAGCCTGCCGAATTTCACAGCCTGTTTAACGGGGAATCATTTCTAAACTTTCTTCTTCGATCGCCAGTTGTTCGGCTTCCCTGAGTTCTGATTCCGGTAAACCATCGGCACGATCGAGACTGAGCGTTGGACTCTGGTTGGGTAGATTGAGACGGTGCCGGACTTGGAGGGGTTGCAACTCGGCACGTTGTAACTCTGCACTGGGCAATGCGATCGTTCCCTCAGTTCCCTCTGGGGCTGCTGCGCTATCTACTGCACTGCCCACTGCGCTATCTACTGTGCCATCGCTTGCACGCTCTATTATTCTGGCTACAGGATTGACCTCAGCAGCTGCGGTAGCCAGGGGTTGCAGGGGTTGCGCCAGTTGTTTGGCGGATTGCGGGTCGGCCATCAGTTTATCGATCGCTTGTTTGACAAAGCCTTGGATAAACGCCGATCGTTGATTTTGCTGGAAAACTTGCTTGAGGATATCTTGCAGGCGATCCTTGCGAATCGTCGTCGTCTCACCTTCCCCCTCAAAATAATTGACCAACGCCAGTCCCGCAATGCGCGTTAAATAAGCCGCACTGACGCCCTGTAACGCCCCCCCCGCCACATAGGTAATCGCATTGGTTTTCAGCACCACCCCGATCGCCTGGGTGGAAACTTCCACAATCCCCAGCTTCACCATCAATTCCGCCAGGGTTTTCGCGATCGTTTTGCCCTGCTCTAGGGAGAATTTTTTCTGGTAGAGATGGCTCAGTTCTACAACCATTTGGCCGCTAATGGCGGCTGTTGCCAGCAGATCCAGAGCCGGAAAGGGATTGGCAAAGGCCGTTCCCGCAATCACCCACTGTGCTCGCTCAATAATCGGCATGGCCCGATCGCGCCGCACTTGATTGAGCTTAATTTTGGCATCCACCTTCAGGGCTTCCACATTGCCCAGGGAACTGGCCAGGATTAACTTCTGGCCCTCCGTTGCCAAAATCGTTTCCAACCGTGTTGTTAGATCCGTAATTTGCGGTTCCGGCTCCTCCAGCCATTCTTGAATGGAGCCATCGGCTTGGTGTTGGCGCACCTTCATCGGTCGAGGTTGCCCCGCCACACTGACCACATCCTCCGGCGCAACCATCCCCCGCAACCGATCGCGAATTTTGCTCAGAATTTCCGCCTGCTCCTTGGGTAAATACTGGTCTTGTTTGTTAAACACCACCACGGTGCGGCGATGGGCTTCGGTGAGCTTTTTAATCGCTTGGATCTGACTCTCGGTGAGGTCACCCTCCGTTACAAACAGCACCAGATCGCCCGCCTTGGCCAACTGCCAAGCTTCCGCTTCCATGGACAATCCAGCCTCCGCTGCGGCAAACAGCTCTGGGCTATCCTGGAGGTGAATTTTGTGGGAAATGTCCGTCGC
Source organism: Alkalinema sp. FACHB-956 (assembly GCF_014697025.1). Lineage (NCBI taxonomy): Bacteria > Bacillati > Cyanobacteriota > Cyanophyceae > Leptolyngbyales > Leptolyngbyaceae > Alkalinema > Alkalinema sp. FACHB-956. Next base: position 24,535 of record NZ_JACJRC010000009.1, read on the forward strand.
CCATTGGGTTTGCAACAATTGCGTCAACGTGGTTTTGCCAACCCGCTTGCCCCCCATGGCCACCAAGCGAATGTCTTCCCGTTTCAGTTCCGCCAAAATTTCATGGAGCTGCGTACGAAACTCCGACACCTGTTGGGCACTGCCCTCGATCGCCAGCTCTTTCACCTCGGCGGCCAATTGGTTCACCACGGCCTCCGCCTCCACCAACGCCGTTTTGACCCGCTCTACTGTGACGGGGCGTCGATAGACCAATTGACGTTGGGGTTTGGCAAAACTCAGATACGCCCAAGCAGCACCACTTCCGAGCACGATCGCAGGAACCCATTCCCCCAACCAATCGGTGATGCCATCTAAAATCCAAATGGAAGCCGCTAGACCCAACCCGCCTAGCACCCACGAGCGTAACGATAATGCCATAGGTCACCCTACTGAGCTGTGCATTCAGGATAGAGCATTTTACAATCGATCCGGGGCAGATGCAGGACTAATCTCGCGATCGCCCACGACCCTCCACAGGGGGCAGTCGTTTCTGTGGGTTCAGCCGATGGCGAACGGTGGTTTTGATCTGTCCGACAATCTGATTCCACACCCCCTTCAAATCCCTCGGGACTTCCCGTTCATTGACGTGACTAAACTTTGACTCCAAAATCTCTCGGAGTTTGGTGCTGGTTAAAGGCCGATTCAAGAGCCCCCGTTCCGCCACCGAAATCGACCCCGTTTCCTCCGATACCACAATGCACAGGCAGTTCTCCACCCGTTCGGTAATGCCCATGGCGGCTCGGTGGCGGGTCCCTAACTGGCGCGAGGCCGATCGCTCGGATAACGGCAAGATAATCCCCGCTGCAATAATGCGAGATTCCCGAATGAACATTGCACCATCATGGAGCAAGGTCGAAGTTTGAAAAATAGTTTGAATCAGTTCGCGGGACACCGCCGCATCTAGTTTAACTCCCGGAACCGAAAAATCCCGTTCATCGATCGTGCCATCGGTTTCTAAAATTAACAGCGCGCCGGTGCGATTTTGGGACAGATCTTTAATCGCATCGACAATTTCGTCAATGATGCTGTCTGAACTGACGGGAGTGCGCCGAATTGGCTGGAAGAGTTGGGCCAATTCCCCTCGGCCTAGCAGTTCCAAAAAACGGCGAAACTCGGCTTGCAAAATAAAGGCCATTGCAACCGCCGAGCCAATCACCAAGTTATCGAGTACGAAACTGAGTAGCCGTAGTTGTAGTTGCCGACTCAAGGCCGCTGCGAGCATCAAGGCGATAAAACCCCGCACCATCCAAAGGGTACGGCGTTCGCCAATGATCAGAAGCATCACATAAATTAAGCTGAGAACCAGCCCAATATCAATCAGCGACCGTAGATTTTGCCAGAGAAAAATCAATAAAGACCCCATCAAGCCATGGTTTGCCAGCCACTGCTCTACCGTATCTGCCATTGCCTCTGGAGTCGCGAACTACAAGTTTTGAATAGGGAGCACAGGTGTCAGTCACCAATTCAGCCAACAGGAACGTTGCTCGAAAGAAGTTCCTCAGAATCGTTTCGATTGGAGGCTCTTGGTAGACTGACAAACTGCTTCCCCATTCTTAAGCGTTCTTTTCCCGATCAAGTCATGATTTTAAGAGGGGGAGATTGCCCACATCCGTGAATCACATCATCCAGGAAAAAGCCTACTGACTAGCCTCGTAATCGTTCCGGTAGTCGATCCTGACGCAGTAAATCTTCAAGAGTTTCCCGCTCCAGGATCACGTTCGCCTCTCCATTGTTCACCAAGACGGCTGCCGGACGAGCAATGCGGTTGTAATTGGAGGACATGCTGTAATTGTATGCACCCGTGTCCATGATGATCAGGATATCTCCCTGTTCTGTCTTAGGGAGTAGAGCATCCTTAATCAAAACATCTCCCGATTCGCAGTGCTTCCCGGCGATCGTCATTGTCTCCGTCAAGTCCGACGACATCCGGTTCGCAATCAAGGCCCGATAGAGGGATTGGTAGGTAATGGGCCGGGGGTTATCAGACATACCGCCATCGACGCTGAGGTAGGTGCGAATGTCGGGGATCACCTTCTGGCCGCCAACGGTGTAGGCCGTGATGCAGGAGGTGCCCACCAGCGATCGACCGGGTTCCGATAACAGTTTGGGCAGGGGAATCTTTGCCGACTGGCAGGCTGCCACCACGGATTCGCAAACGGTCTTCACCCATGCATCAATGCTGGGGGGATCATCCTGCTCCGTATAACGAATGCCTAGTCCACCGCCGATGTTGAGTTCAGAAATGCTGAGGCCATACTTCGTGGCCTTGGACAGCCAACCCACCATGACCGCACCCAAATCTTCGTGGGGCTTCAGTTCAAAAATCTGGGATCCAATATGGGCATGGAGGCCGACAAAGTTTAATCCGGGCTGCTGGCTGACGAATTCAAAGACCTGCTCCACTTGGTTGGGATCAAAGCCAAACTTGCTGTCTAGGTGTCCGGTTTTGATGTACTCGTGGGTGTGGCATTCAATCCCCGGTGTCAGGCGCAGCATGATACGCACAGACTGCCCCTCGGATAGTTTCGCCAGGGTTTGCAGTTCTTCCCAGTTGTCAACAATGACGGTGACTTGGCTAGCGATCGCCCGTTGCAGCTCTTCGATCGACTTGTTGTTGCCATGCATGTAGATCTTGGTCGGATCCATACCTGCTTGCAGGGCCGTCACCAGTTCACCACCGGAAACCACATCAATCCCCAACCCTTCGCTGGCGACGATCGCGCAGATAGCTAAACAGTTCCAAGCCTTAGATGCAAACAGAACGAGCGATTCGCCGGGGTAATACTGCCGAAATCCCTCGCGGTACTGTTGACAAGCGGTACGAATTGTCTGCTCATCCACAATATATAGAGAAGTGCCAAAGCGCTGGGCTAACTCCACCACATCACAACCGCCCACCTCAAGGTGATCCTTGCTATTTACCTTCGCGGTGATGGGTAAGAGAGACTGATTAGGAGAGGTGGCATTCACCAAATAACGATGTGCCGTGTTTTGAGTAGGGATTGGAGTCGCAACCATCGCTTTGTCCGAATTTTTTGCACAGGATTCTAGTGTATCGTCGTTTGCACACGCTATTGGTAGGAAAAGATTGGAACCCATGGCCGAGCAACGGTTGGATCGGGATGTCTCCCCAGAACTTACCCTAGAACTTCAGGCAGCAACGCCCGAATTACTACCCGCGATCGTCGATCTCGATCGCCGCTGCTTCGGCAAACTTTGGACGAGCGATCAGTACCAACGGGAAATGGACAGTCCCAACAGCGATCTCTGGGTTCTGCGCCCCGTGGGTGATCCCCGTACTGGTGATCCCCGTACTGGTGATTTTCATACTACCGAGGCAACGCCTTTGGTGGGATACGGCTGTCTCTGGTCGATCGTCGATGAAGCCCACATCACGATTCTGGCCGTGCATCCCGACTATCGCGGGCATGGCCTGGGGCAGCGGCTGCTATGGGCGTTACTGAAGTCAGCCGTGGCCCGTGGGCTGACCCGATCGACCCTAGAGGTGCGAGTTTCCAACACCGCCGCGATCGGCCTCTACAAAAAATTTGGCTTCCAGGAAGTGGGTTTGCGCAAAAAATACTATTCCGATAACCAGGAAGACGCTCTAATTCTTTGGAAAAATAAATTGCAAGATCCAGAATTCTCAGCGATTTTGGCCACATTTGAGCGATCGTGGGCCACCCCAACTACGGAAAGTGAGCAATGGGTAAATGTAACTTTTAATACATTTCACTAGAAATTTTTTTAAGGTAAATCCCCTTGACGAAAGGTGGGATTCCCTAGCACAATTTCCCCTCGGTGGCGAAATCGATCGGGCGCAGAATTCCAAGGGTTGATCCCCTCACGTCCTTGGGTTCGGTAATTGCGACCGGCTTTGGCTGCTACAAAATCACAACTGGCCAAATTCACTGTGTTAGAATCTCCATACCGGCACGCAGCAGGTAATGGAAAAACGCCATGTTTGAACGCTTCACAGAAAAAGCCATTAAGGTGATCATGCTTGCCCAAGAGGAGGCTCGCCGCTTGGGTCACAACTTTGTGGGTACCGAGCAAATCCTTTTGGGTTTGATCGGCGAAGGAACAGGCGTTGCCGCCAAGGTTCTCAAGTCCATGGGTGTGAACCTTAAGGATGCTCGCATCGAAGTTGAGAAAATCATCGGACGGGGCTCCGGCTTCGTCGCGGTTGAGATTCCATTTACACCACGGGCTAAACGAGTTCTGGAACTCTCCCTGGAGGAAGCTCGCCAACTTGGACATAACTATATCGGAACGGAACACTTGCTCCTGGGGCTGATCCGGGAGGGTGAGGGTGTCGCCGCCAGAGTTTTAGAAAACCTCGGCGTTGATCTCTCCAAGGTGCGCACCCAAGTGATTCGGATGCTGGGCGAAACAGCAGAGGTTGGCGCAGGGGGCGGTCAAAGTGGTCGAACAAAGACCCCAACCCTGGACGAGTTTGGGGTAAATCTGACCCAGCTTGCTGCCGACGGCAAACTTGATCCCGTTGTCGGTCGTCAAAAAGAAGTGGAACGGGTGATCCAAATTCTGGGTCGCCGAACGAAAAATAATCCGGTTCTCATTGGGGAACCCGGTGTCGGTAAGACTGCGATCGCAGAAGGTCTGGCCCAACGCATTGCCAACCAAGATGTCCCCGATATCCTGGAAGAAAAGCGGGTTGTCACCTTGGATGTGGGTCTCCTGGTCGCTGGAACCAAGTATCGCGGTGAATTTGAAGAGCGCCTGAAAAAAATCATGGATGAGATTCGTTCCGCTGGGAATGTGATCCTCGTGATTGATGAAGTCCACACCCTCATTGGGGCGGGGGCTGCGGAAGGCGCGATCGATGCCGCCAATATCCTGAAGCCTGCCTTGGCTCGGGGTGAGCTGCAATGTATTGGTGCCACCACCTTGGATGAGTACCGCAAGCACATTGAGCGGGACGCAGCCCTGGAACGGCGTTTTCAGCCTGTCATGGTGGGTGAGCCGACCGTTGAAGAAACGATCGAAATTCTGCGCGGATTGCGGGAACGGTACGAGCAGCACCACAAGCTGCAAATTTCCGACGAAGCGCTGGATGCGGCTGCCAAACTGGCCGATCGCTATATTTCCGATCGCTTCCTGCCCGATAAGGCGATCGACTTGATCGACGAAGCGGGATCTCGGGTGCGCTTGCTGAAGTACCAACGCACTCCGGCTGAGAAGGAGTTGGATGAGGAACTGCGTCAAGTCCTGAAGGAAAAGGACGATGCAGTTCGTACCCAAGACTTCGACAAAGCAGGACAACTGCGCGATCGGGAAATGGAAGTGCGCGAACAACTGAAAGCGCTCAGCCAAACCCGCAAGAACGAATCAGCTACGGATACAGCGCCTCCACCCGTGGTGACGGAAGAGGATATCGCCCAAATCGTAGCCTCTTGGACGGGCGTTCCCGTGAACAAACTCACGGAAACCGAGTCCGAGAAACTTCTGCACATGGAAGAAACGCTGCATACCCGCTTGATTGGCCAAGACGAAGCGGTGAAGGCCGTTTCCCGCGCCATTCGTCGGGCACGGGTGGGCTTGAAAAACCCCAACCGTCCGATCGCCAGCTTTATCTTCTCTGGGCCAACCGGGGTTGGTAAAACCGAGCTGACTAAAGCGCTAGCAGCCTACTTCTTCGGGTCTGAAGAAGCCATGATCCGACTGGATATGTCGGAATACATGGAGCGCCATACGGTTTCGAAGTTGGTGGGTTCGCCTCCTGGGTATGTCGGTTACAACGAGGGCGGCCAGTTAACCGAAGCGGTTCGCCGTCGTCCTTACACTGTCGTGCTGTTCGACGAAATCGAGAAAGCCCACCCCGATGTCTTTAACCTACTGTTGCAAATCCTGGAAGATGGTCGTCTGACCGATTCCAAGGGCCGTACGGTAGACTTCAAAAACACCTTGATCATCATGACTTCGAACATCGGGTCTAAGGTGATTGAGAAAGGGGCCAATACCCTCGGATTTGACTTCTCCACCGAGGATCCCAACGAATCTCAGTACAACCGTCTGCGATCGCTGGTGAACGAAGAGTTGAAGCAATACTTCCGCCCAGAGTTCTTAAACCGTCTGGATGAAATCATTGTCTTCCGTCAATTGACGAAGGACGAAGTCAAGGAAATTGCCGAAATTCTCCTCAAGGAAGTCTTCAAGCGGCTCATTGATCAGGGAATTACCCTCGAAGTCACCGATCGCTTCAAGGATCGGCTGATCGAAGAAGGTTACAACCCCAGCTATGGGGCACGGCCTCTGCGTCGCGCCATTATGCGCCTCTTAGAGGATTCTCTAGCAGAAGAAATTCTTTCTGCGCGGATCCGTGAAGGAGATACCGCCATCGTTGATGTGGATGAAGCGGGTCAGGTGAAAGTGCTGAAAGGTCAGGACAACCGTGAATTGTTACCGCAGGGAGCGGACTCCTAGTGCAGATTCCTGCCCAGGGTAACAGTTTGGTTGCTAATGACTTAATTTAGATACCTTCTAGGTACCTTCCTACGAAAAGCGGAGCTAGCAATAGCTCCGCTTTTTAGTGGTCAGGAATAGTTCTTATCAGAAATAGTTTGTGTCAACTTTGTGTCAACTTTGTGTCAACGGTAGGTTGTCAGTGGGTTGTCAGTAAAATGGCCCGTCTCAAGTGTCCGCTGTCAGGGTCGCCCGCGCCGTTTGGGCCAGTTTCCGCAGTTCTTCAAGGCCCGGTGCAGCTTGCAAGCCCTGCATACTCAGCCACAACAAGTATTCAATGTTGCCCGCTGGCCCTGTAATCGGCGAGTAGGTCAACCCACAGTACTGCCAACCGAGTGCCTGGGCTGCGGCTAAAACCTGGGCGATCGCATCGGCTTGATCCTTCGGATCGCGCACCACGCCTTTTTTACCAATCCGTTCTCGGCCCACTTCAAATTGTGGTTTGACCAGTAGCACCACTTCACGGGGCTCACTGAGCAAGGCCCATAGGGCTGGTAGAACTTTGACCAACGAAATAAAAGACACATCCACAACGCCTAAATTGGGGCGGGGGGCCTCTGCGGCATATAAGTCCTCAGGGGTCAGGCTACGGAGATTGGTGCGTTCTCGCAAAATAACGCGAGGATCCTGCTGGAGCTTCCAGGCCACCTGTCCATAGCCCACGTCAATGCCATAGACCTGCTGCGCACCGAATTGCAGTAGACAGTCTGTGAACCCCCCCGTGGAAATTCCCCCATCCAAGCAGACGCGATCGGTCACTGGGATTTCAAACCGTTCCAGGGCCTTGCTGAGCTTTTCACCGCCCCTTGAGACGAAACGGGAGCGGGCCTTAATGTCGATCGTTGCATTAATATCAACCTCTGTTCCAGCCTTATCCACAACCTGCTGATTCACCATGACTTCTCCGGCCTGAATGAGGCGCTGTGCCTGCTGCCGGGATTCGCACAGGGCACGATCGACCAAAAGACTATCAAGGCGTTGTTTGGGCATGGGTTGCAACAGATAAAACGCGAGAATCCATCATCCCATGAGTTGGGACTGGATCGTTCAGAGCACATACTTCAGAGTGCAGCAACGATCGGTTAGGGCAAATGGCTAAGTGAATGTGAATACACGATATATAACTAAAACTTTGCCGAGAAAGTCCCTAGGAGAATGCTAGAGATGTAACTTTACTATTCCCTGAAGTTTACTATTCCCTGAGGGAGAAATGTATACTCTCGAAGAGGTGATGATCGCTGTTTTTTGTTGTGTGAGTGATTGGTTCAAAGGGGTGAGGCAGTTAGTCTGTAGGCAGTGTGATCCCCCTGGTCTTGAACCCATGGTGGATTACAAATTAACAACGCCGATTAAGGTCAGTGAAGGAACTGTCTATCCCAAATTAGACAAGCTACAGTAAAGCCAGTCTTCGCGCTCCAAGATGGAGGAGATATTGGATGAATCGTCGTGAGTTTGTTAGTTGGGTGGGTCTAGGTTGGATTGCTAGTTCATTACCCGTTGCGATCGCTGCTTGCTCGTCCCAACCCTCTGCGTCCACTACGCCTTCCACGGGGGCCAGCCAGTTACCGCCTCCACCTGCTACCACCAATGCGATCGCGATCGGGGAAGCCGCAGATCTGGACAAAGCGGGTTTTATCAAAGGTCAAGCGGGTGATAAGCCTGTTGTGGCTGTTAAGGTCAAAGATAAAATCATCGCCGTCAATCCCACCTGTACCCATAAGGGCTGTGTCGTTGATTGGAAGGCTGACCAGCAGAAATTTGTCTGTCCCTGCCATGGAGCCACCTACGCTGCCGATGGTAGTGAACCTACGAAACCCGCAGGTAAACCCCTTGCTACCTATGCCGTCAAAGTGGAAGGGGGTAAGGTTTTGGTCGAAACCTAATCCATCGATCGCGCCTCGCCCAAAAACCGGGATTTTTTAAAAATCCCGGTTTTTAAATCGACTTACTCCGTCGCCCGATCGCGCTCCATCATGCTGATGTATTTCCAGTCGGAACCGAGGACGGGGATGGGGGGACTCCAACGAATGCGCTCGCAGAATCGCACCACTTGCAGTTGGTTAATGGTGGATTGGATCTCTTCGCGGGTGCCGAGGAGGTAGATTTGGAAGGGTCTGCGGGAATCGTCGATCGAAGTTTCGGGGCGATCGGTGCCGCCAAAGCCAGTAAACATGGGATTTCTCCTGGGTGTAGATGGGGGAGGAAATCCCAAAAATTAAAGCCACCCTTTTGCGCAGGACAAGTAGGGTGGCCCGATCGAATGTTAAAATCCGTGTCAGACCGCCTAGCTGCCGTAATCAGCTCGGGGTTTAGCTACCCTTTGTTGGTGCAAACAACGCTGGGTAGCGCCTTAATTTTTGGGGTCGTAGCTGATTCAATCGGGACTTAACGCACACGGTTTCATTCAGCTATGAAAAACAAGCCTAGGGGTAAACTAAGGCGCTGTCAACTATTTTGCGATTGTTTGCAAGGTTGTGATGTTTGGTAACGTGGCATCTGGCAACAGCTTGGGAAATTGGCACCCTTCAAAACCTACGATTTGCCAACGCTTTATGGCTGTTTTGGGGTAGGGACAGAATTACTGGGTGTTTGAGGGAGGATGCCAGCCAGCTTTGACCCAGTTGCTTCGCACCCTAATTGCTAGGGAATTATTGAGCTTTAAGGCTTCTACAGTGACTCGTCCGCAAGCCGTTAATCCGATAATTTCGGTGCCATCTTGACTCCAAGTAAAATGGTCAGACCACAACTGCTGACGGGGATTGAACAAATCGATCGTGATTTGCGTTTGTGGATCGATCGCTGTTGTTTGATTCCATTTATACTGATTACATAGCTCACACGCTAAGCATAGGTTTTCATCATTAGTCAGTGCCACCCTTTGAGAGAGGGTAGATATGATCAACTTGGAGCCAGCCCATTAGATAATCTTGATGGCTTAAGCAATATTCACAGCGATTTTTTGCGGTTGCTCTAACGCGACGTTTGGTGGCATCTGAAAAGCGACTCATGCTTCTAAAGTCAAGGGCAATTGGCGTTGCTTGGCTTCTGCGATCGCTTCTGATTTGCGTAGCAGCCCTAGTTGATAGATTTGCAGCAAGGCCAGTAATTCGTAACGTTCTGATTCAGTTAATCCCGCTTCTTTCCCTTTCGCTTGCAGGTCGCCGAGACGCTCATGCTGCTCGGGAGACATTTTGGCTAGGGCTAGGGCAATGATTTCAGAATCAGAGAGTGTGGCGATCGGTCGGGGTAGATGTTCTTCAGATAGGGAATCCCACGTTAAACTCACCATTTCTAGGGCGTCCCCCAGTACGGATTCAACCTGCTGCTGGGTCATGTTTCCCACTCGTTTTGCCTGCTCGACGAGGCGATCGGAGAGTTGAAGGGTAATCGGGGTGGCCATAGTGGTTCACGGCTGCGCAAGACTTTCTTCTAGGATAATTGAAGATGGCAGACAAGAGGATTATGAGGTGAGAGCGATCGTGGGTGTTTTAGGTGACTCTGTGGCAAAGCCTGTATAGGGTTGCATTTGGGGATCTTGGAAAGCGAGGATAATATCTTCTTTGGGAACGCCTGCTTCCAGAAGATCGTTGGCAATGCCATTTTCTGTCCAGTCTTCTTCGATCGAAAATTTGCCGTTTTGGAGGCGGACGTAGACGGTCATACCTGTGGTGCGGTTGCCATTTTGCCAGCCGAGGGTCATCCAGATGTAGTGACCTTGGTCGCGATCGGCGATCAGAAAGGTTTCGAGGGGGCGGTTGGGGTTACGGTTGCAGAGGCTGATGTAGTCGGTGAGGATGCGTTCGATGAGTTGTGGGTAGTCGGTTAGTTTATCCATTGATTACATTTGTATCCAGGACAAAGATTACATTTGTATCCAGGACAAAGCGCCGTAAACTATTCGTCATTCAAAATTGACTCCAACATTTCCGGTGTCAATCCATTCTGCTGTGCTTCAGCCGCTAGCTTATCCATCGATCGCTGAAGTTGCTGATAAGCTTCGACTGGCTGACTAAAGTTCTGGCGCAAAATTGCACCAATCCGCATGGCTAATTGTTGCCGCTCCTCCAATGAAGATTGGCGATAGGCTTGGGCAATATCTGGGGGCACCTGGACAGAAATTTCATCGATCGCTGGCATGGCGAACTCCCTCAAGTCCAACAACTCTTATCCTAGCGTAACCCACGATCGGATTAGGGTATTGGGCTGACAGAGTTAGCTGAGGCAGGCTCGGATGTCTTCGGGGGGAGTCCTGGGTAGTTACGGAGGATTTCGTCGGTGCTAAGTGCCTTGGGTGAGGAGGTCGATGATGAATTCGACGGCGAGGCGGGTGCCTTGGATGATGGGTTTGCCGACAAGGATGTTGGAATCGATGGCGATGCAGATTTGGTAATTCATATAAATCTTCAGAGTTGATTCCGCTATTCAAATGGCTAAAACGAATATCTAGTAAAATACTAATAAAACTGCTATTGCTATTTCGGAAGTTTCCAGACTTCAATCCCGTTGTCACTTTGTGCAAATAGATATTTATTATCTGAGCTGAAAGATATTGAGCTAATCTTCCTCGTTTTCAGATGGTGAGTAAGTATTCCACTATTTAGATCCAAAAGTTGAATACTACTTCCATTACCCATACTAGAATTGATCGCAATGACTTTCCGATCATGACTAATATAAAGTTCATTATCTCCATAATCATTACCTTGGACTTTAAGAAGTGCAAGACTTTCTGCTGTTTGGAGATTATGAACTGTTAGATAGCATGTTTTGGACAAGACGTATACAGCATCGTGAAAACTTGCATCATTAGACTCACATGCAAAAAGAAACAGTCTTTGTCCATTCAAGCTGGTTTGAACATGCTTAACGTAATTGGGGATATCTACAGAATCTGCTTGAATAGTAGCAGTTAAGACACCATCTCTAAGTCTGTAAATTCTAATTCTGGGCTGGGAACCGGGCTGAATACCAAGAATCTGTTTATGCTCTTTATCAAAGTAAAAAGTTTTTGATTCCTTATCACCAATAATACTGTTATTCTGAGAGCTTTTTAAGTAATATTCTTCATTAGTTCTTAGATTTAAAATTTTGAAATCATTACGTTGAATAATATATCCACTTCTTTCATCATAGTAACAATTTTTATTAGGGCAAATAGGCTCTCCAAGTTGATTTTCAAGATTGTATATCATATCTTGCTCAAGAGTATTTATTTGACAAACTACGTTGTCACTACTACAAAAATTTCGACGTTCTAGAAAATTACCTTCTGAAGATAATTTTCTAGAACTAAGTATTTTTTTTGTATTTTCTAAATCCCATAATTTAACTGTTAGATTTTTGTAATTATGAGCAATTAAATATTTGTCATTGTATTTTACAATATCGCCCTTATCAAGAATTAAATTGCCAAGTAATTGATCTGGTCTACTCCAGTTCCACAATGATACCTCTTGATCTTTACGAGTGATTAAATACTTGAAATCTGAACTGACCTGAATATCATCATTCTCGGAAATCTTAATTGGCAACAATCGTTTCTTTGGTTTTTCTAAAGTTTTCTCAGTTAAAGCTGGCAATTCCCAAATTATGTTTTTGCTATCATGACGACTAATCAAATATTTAAAGTCTGGGCTGATCGCAATAATTTCATCATAGCTAGAAGTTATTGGTCGAAGTTCTTTGACTAGTATATTTGTCAATAATTCACCCGTGTAAAAATTCCAAATCTTAATACTATCTTTATTCAAATCTGCCAATAATTTTCCATTCTCTTGAACAATCATCTGACCACGATTATTATTCGATTTTGACTCTAGCATTCTTTCTAAACTAAAGCCATTGAAAGCCTGAATTAATGGCAGATTTAGATTTATAAAATTCCCTTGAACTGATTGAACCCATTTAGTGATGGGCTGTTGGAAAAATATAATTACAAGAATAATTGTCAAACCCACTGGGTAGTACCATTTGACTCTAACTATGATTTTTATCATAGTCTGAAGAGAGTTGATGAGTCTTACTAAACAGCGTCCAAAATCTTGCACTTTGTGAACGATATTCTGCTGTACATTTAAGAAAATAGATTTTTGATGATGCCTATCGCTACTATTCGGTGGTAGGCTTACCTGCTCACCTGATAATGTTAAAGTTCTCTCTTCATTTGGCGTCACCTTCTCCCCCAACAACCGCCCTAACCACTGCCCCACCGACTGAGGCCGCAACCGCCCATCCAACCGCAACCCCTCCATCACCGCCTCACAAACCCGATCGCTCACTCCCAGATTCATCAACTGTAACGGCTGCATCTCATCTTTTTGCAACCGCGCCCAAGATACCTGCGGATGCACCCTCGACAACAACTCATACAACGTTGCCGCCAACGCATACACATCCGTAAACGGCCCCCGCTGCGCCCGCTCATCATGCTGCTCCGGCGGTGCATATCCCTCCGAACCCATCACCGTATGAGTTTGTGCGGTCAATTCCGGTCTAAACTCCCTCGCAATCCCAAAATCAATCAGCACTGCCGACCCATCCGATCGCAGCATGATATTCTCCGGCTTAATATCCCGATGCAAAACCCCCTCCCGATGCACCAACTCCAAAGCTCTTCCCACTTGCTCAATCCAGCGCACCGCATCCGCCTCTGGGATCACACCTGCACTCAAGCGATCGGCCAAAGACTCCCCATCCAAATACTCCATCGCAAAACAAGGTACATCCCCTTCCCGAAACAAATGCGTCACTTGCACCACATGACGTATCCAAGGATTGTTCTGATGGGCCTGATGTAACTTGAATAAATGATTGGCTTCATCATAAAAAGCCTGCGTTAATTTATCCCGGTTTGGATGGTAGAGAATTTTGTCATTTAGTGTTTTAATGACTTCCTGCTTTCCTTGAAGATTCGTCGCTAGGTAAGTTTTACCAAATCCCCCTTCACCTAGCTCATCCACGATCGTGTAATGGCCATTAAAAATCTGTTGATCTGGCATCCACACCATCGGAATATCCCCCAAACTTACCGCTAATCCCTAACAGCAGCCTTAGAACTACCATACAAGGCGATTCCGTAGAATTTCGGATAAACCATCAACTTTTCCCAAATATTTCTGCCCTCATTTCCTTCCCCTAACACTCATGATTTACTGGATCCATATACCGTTTCTCCCGTCCGCCCCGAAACTCCATCCTTAACTCTAATTAAGTGCCGCGTAGGGCAAGGGGTGAACGTGATGGAGATCCCCCAGACTCCTCTGGGGTTCCCCCTTCATCCCCTGCCAGAATGCTCTACACTGAACCATGGTCTATTGAGCTTTCTAGAAAAGGGCACCTATGCGACTTTCTCAAATGCTGTTCGTCACCCTGCGCGAGGATCCGGCGGATGCAGAAATTCCCAGCCACAAGTTACTGGTGCGGGCGGGGTTTATTCGGCGGATTGGTAGCGGCCTCTACACCTACCTACCGCTGATGTGGCGGGTCTTGCAAAAGGTGTCCACCATCGTGCGCGAGGAAATGAACGCAGCCGGTGCCCAGGAATTGCTGATGCCCCAGTTGCAGCCCTCGGAACTCTGGAAAGAATCGGGCCGCTGGGATGTCTACACCAAAGCAGAAGGCATCATGTTTTCCCTGGTCGATCGCCAGGAGCGGGAAGTCGGCCTCGGCCCCACCCACGAAGAAGTCATCACCGCGATCGCGCGGGATATGGTGCGCTCCTACCGCCAGTTGCCCGTCAACTTATACCAGATTCAAACCAAGTTCCGGGATGAAATTCGGCCTCGCTTTGGCCTGATGCGCGGTCGGGAATTCATCATGAAGGACTCCTATTCCTTCCACGTCGATGAAGCCAGCCTCAAAGATACCTACGCCAAAATGCACGATGCCTACTGCAATATTTTCCGGCGCAGTGGTCTGAAGTTCCGAGCAGTCGATGCAGACTCCGGCGCGATCGGCGGTTCCGGTTCCCAGGAGTTCATGGTGCTGGCGGAAGCAGGCGAAGATGAAGTGCTGTACACGGAAGATGGCAAATACGCCGCCAACGTGGAAAAAGCTATTTCCTTACCCATCGATGCAGTAGCGTCTAGCTTTACAAGCTTTGAAAAACGGGAAACACCGGGCACAGACACGATCGAAAAACTCTGCAAATTCCTGGATTGTTCCGCCACCCAGATCGTCAAAAACGTGCTCTACCAGGTGGTGTTTGACAATGGTGTGATTGCCGCCGCGATCGTCAGCATCCGCGCCGACCAGGACGTGAACGAAGTCAAATTGCAAAATGAACTGACCAAGCTAGCTGCAACTTACAAAGCCACGACGGTGATTGGCTTGACGGTCCCGGAAGCCGAAGCCCAGAAGAAATGGACGGCGCAACCGTTACCGTTGGGCTATCTGTCCCCCGCGATCGGCGATGACTATCTGCAAAAGGCCGAGGGCATTGTGCCGCAGTTCATCCGAGTGCTGGATCAAACCGCAGCGGATCTGCAAAACTTCGTCACGGGTGCCGATGAAGTCGGCTACCACGTCGTTGGAGCCAATTGGGGCAGCGATTTCGCCCAGCCCAAATTAGTCGTGGATGTGCGCAAAGCCCAAGCGGGCGATCGGGCTAGCCATGATGCCAGCCAAACCCTACAAACGGCGCGGGGCATTGAAGTAGGCCATATCTTCCAATTGGGTACCAAGTACTCCAAGGCCATGGGCGCAACCTTCACCAACGAACAGGGTGAAGATAAACCCTTCGTCATGGGTTGCTACGGCATTGGCGTATCCCGGTTAGCCCAGTCCGCCGTGGAGCAGTCCTACGACAAAGACGGTATCATCTGGCCCGTAGCGATCGCGCCCTACCATGCCGTGGTCGTGATTCCGAACATTAACGACACCACCCAAGTGGAAACAGCGGAACGGCTCTACGCGGAACTCAATGCAGCCGGGGTGGAAACGATTCTGGACGATCGGGATGAACGGGCAGGCGTCAAGTTCAAGGATTCCGAGTTGATTGGCATTCCGTTCCGAGTCGTGACGGGGAAGGCCCTGAAGGAGGGCAAGGTGGAAGTGGTTAAACGTGCCACCAAGGAAGCCCAGGAAGTCCTGGTGACGGAAGTGGTGGCAACCTTGAAGCAATGGGTCAATGAAGCGCTGTCACAGTAAGTGCTGTCACAGTAAGTGCTGTCACAGCCATTCACATAGTGATTCTGGATAGCGTTTGCTTGATCATGTTGTTCACGTTACTCAGTGCTTTTCGATCGATGTGAAATAGCACTTGAAATAGCACTTTGAAATAGCGATAAACCCTGAAACGAGACACAGGGTTTATCGCTTTATTGTTGATTGATTACCATTGGCAGATCGCAATTACCCGATCGCAATTGCCGGTTGATTGGCCATTACACCATCTGCATCGATCGCTGGGATTTTGCCTGCAAGAGGCTATGCAGCAGCGTTGCTGGACGCTCCCCGTAGGACCAGGCAAAGGCATGGCGGAAGGCCGCTTCCTGGCAGGCTTGTAGCTCATCAAAGCCGATAATATCCAGCGTCAACAGGTTTTCGTATTCCTGGGTCAGCCGTACATTGTGCAAGCCCGCATTATCGGTACAAATGGCAATGTCTACCCCTGCGTCAAAGCAACGATCGAACACTTGCTTCAACTCAGAGAGATCCGGTAAGGTTCCCGTTTTGGGATAGGTAGAGGGACAGACCTCTAAACACTGACGATTCGCGGCAACTTCCTTGAGTAACTCCGGATGGCGTAAAGGAATTTGAATGCCATGGCCAATGCGCATGAGGTAGGGCAGCAATTCGGGGTAACAGCCATTGGGGGTCTCATACAGATGACCCGTCGTGTTAATGCCATGGGATCGGGCATAGGCATAGAGTTTAATGAATTCCTCCATGCGTTCCCCATAGAGCCGATCGCTGCCTGCTAGGTCAATCCCGCAGATAAAATGGGGCTGTTCGATCGCCAAATCGACGATCGCCCGATTCACTTCGTAGGGCAACTGCGCGTGCATACAGACGATTTGGCTGGTTACGATGGGATATTCCACCTGTTTACTCGCCTTGCCGACAATGTTAACGATCTCGGCCATTTGCGCAATGCGATCGGATTGGCTGAGATGTTCGTCGGTACGCAGATAGGGTGTGTAGCGCAGTTCCAAATAGGCCAAATTTTCAAACACGTAGGCCCCGCGCAGCAGGCGATAGACAAAGTAGGGCAAGGTTTCCGCTGTTTGGACGCTTTCCACTAAGCTGTGGAGTTCTAGGTATTCTTCCAGCGTGTTGCGCGGACGGGTGTAGTAATCTTCAAAGTTGGGATAGTCGGAAAAACGTTGCAATAAGTGCGATTCGCTGCGTTGCAAATAGCGCCAGAGAATTCTAGGTACGACGGAGCCGCCTAAGTGGCGGTGGAGTTCTGCATACAGAGCCACGATGACCTCTCAGGTAATTCAAAATATAGGTTTTAATTGGCGAATTCCGTAGACCGATAGGTTAGCCGAAGCAGACGGTGCGCAATCTCAGCGATCGTCCAGCCCATCGTGAATCAGAGTTGCCAAAGGTTCAATTTGCAATGCAGGGGTTTTCTTGGGCCTAACGGACAGCGGCCATTCGTCGCACCTCTGTCAAAAACCTTGCCGCAAACAGTTCTGTAGACGAAAAATATGGATAGTCTCTTAGTTAGTAATTGATCATAATCAATATTTTTGATTTTGACCGTCTACCAGAAGACAGCAATCTTTTAAAACATCCCGTAACCTATCTAAGCTTGCATGAATTCTGCTGGAATAAATGCTCGATCGCGAATTAAAAACCGCTAATTACCACCGTTGCATTAGCGCGTCGAGTAACGGTTGCAAAATTTCCTGCCCCCGGAGTTGTTGTTGCCAGCGATCGGGAATGCCCTGAATCCCATGGTGTAATCCTGCTAAGCCTCCCGCAACGCAGGCCGTCGTATCGGTGTCGTTGCCCAAGGCGATCGCGGTTTTCACCACTTCCTCAAAATGATCTCTTTGTAAAGCTAATCGCGCCGATCGTAAACAATCTACCACGTAGCCACTGCCCTGACCCACGATCGCGGCCTCCGGCTGCACGGACGTTTCCAAATCTGCTAGATGATCTGCCCAATCCGTGGGATTATCTGCGTACATTTGCCGTAATTGTCCCACCGCCGCTGGCCAGGGATTGGAGATCGCTTCCAGAATGGCGCGACCCCAGAGGCAATACAACGCACAACAGACCTGACAGGTGATTGCCCCGTGGGTGACTTGGGATTGCCCATGGGCCAGTTCCACCAGTTCCCGATCGCTCCCCTGGCACCAGAGCACGATCGGCAGCGATCGCATCAACGACCCATTGCCCTTAGCGTTGGGATCCATCATGCCTGCCTGCAACGGGTTGACCCCTCGGCGAATCTGGCTTAAGACCCGCCCGGTGTGAATGCCCACATCAAAGACATGGCTGTCCACCGCCAGGTAGCCATCGTCGTACCAGGCCAGCAAACGACGGCCAAAGTCATCGGGATCAAAGCGATCGCACTCCAACAGCGACGCTAGCAAACACAAAGCCTGCGCTCCATCGTCTGACCAAGTACCGGGCGCAATTCCCGCGTAGGTGCGGTGAAATCCCTGGGGGGGGTTGAACTCAATCTGGTCGATCGGGGGCAGATTTTCCGGCGGATGGAA
Source organism: Alkalinema sp. FACHB-956 (assembly GCF_014697025.1). NCBI lineage: Bacteria > Bacillati > Cyanobacteriota > Cyanophyceae > Leptolyngbyales > Leptolyngbyaceae > Alkalinema > Alkalinema sp. FACHB-956. The sequence continues at coordinate 42,732 of NZ_JACJRC010000009.1, forward strand.
CTCGTAGGGCACCCCCAAGGCGTCCCCCACCAGCAGTCCCAATAAACCTCCGGCAATCCGATCGGCGCGATCGACCATCTTCCGCTCACTCCATGGCGCAACGTTAATTGAATGAGCCAGCTACACTAATGAGCCAGCTACACCTTAGCCACTTCTCCCTTGAGTAAGGGGAATCCCAAAGCTTCCCGCTGCTTGAGATACAGCGTGGCCACCTGGCGGGAGAGATTGCGCACCTTACCAATGTAGCGAGTCCGCTCCGTTACGGAAATCACGCCCCGCGCATCCAGCAGGTTAAACGTATGGGAGCACTTCAGCACATAGCCAAAGGCCGGCAGCACCAATTCTCGCTCCATCAAGCGCACGGCTTCTTGCTCGTACAGCTTGAACAGGTTGAACAGCAAATCAGCATCGGAGGCTTCAAAGTTATAGGTCGATTCCTCAATTTCCCCTTGCAGGTGCACGTCGCCGTAGGTCAGCTTGTCGTTCCACTGGATGTCGAAGATCGAGTCCACGCCTTGCAGGTACATGGTCAGCCGTTCCAAGCCGTAGGTGATTTCAACGGAAACGGGCTTACAGTCGATACCGCCGCATTGTTGGAAGTAGGTGAACTGGGTGACTTCCATGCCGTCCAGCCAGACTTCCCAGCCGACGCCCCACGCACCCACGGCGGCATCTTCCCAGTTATCTTCCACAAAGCGGATGTCGTGATCCTCCGGCTGAATACCCAGCACCCGCAGGGAGTCGAGGTAGATTTCTTGAATATTTTCTGGAGAGGGTTTGATCAGTACTTGGTACTGGTAGTAGTGCTGGACACGGTTGGGGTTTTCACCATAGCGGCCATCCCCTGGGCGACGGCAGGGTTCTGCGTAGGCCACTGACCAAGGTTCCGGCCCGATCGCGCGTAAAAAGGTGTGGGGACTCTTGGTTCCAGCGCCCTTTTCGGTGTCGTAGGGCTGCACGATCAAGCACCCCCGATCGCTCCAAAATTGATGCAATGCCGCAATCACCGACTGGAAATTCACAACCAAACCTCTCCAAGCAACGCTAACCGTTCGTGTTTAACCGTCAATTTTTGACGTTCATTCATTGTGACGCAAATTGTGACGTAAATTGTGACCGCCAAGGCACGGGAGAGGCCAGCCCTTCCCCGGAATCGAGATCGGGAACCTGACACAAACCTGACACAATAGATTTGGATCAGTCCGGATTGGGTAATTCCCGCGATCGGGATTGCAGTTTTTCACCCCGAAACACTTGCCCAAACGACATCCCATTTTTCAATCCCCTACGATTCAACCTTAATTCAACAAATCGCTATGACCGCACTGCCTAACACCCTCGAAGACGCGATCGTCCAAGCCCAAGACGCAACGAAAGCGGCCATTGCTGCGGGATACACTCGCCTATCCGTTGAGTTCCTCTTTCCGGAACTAAAGGTGATGCCGATCGCGCAAACTTTTGTGGAGGCGTTTAGCGAGTTTGGTGCAGGGATTAAGGTCTTTTTCACCGATGCGGGAACGGCAGCTTGGGCAAAGCGGAATTGGGGTGACGTGCCCTACCAGTTCCGCAGCATTGACGTGGCGGGATCCCGGCAAACCACAACGGTACAGGAACAGGTAGACGGTGAAGATAAGCTCTATCTGGTGGTATCCCCCACTTCCGTGGAAGTCAATCCGCTGGAGGAAATTTGCAATGCAGCGCCAGGGGTGCCGGTTATTTTGCTCAACCCACGGCTGGAGGATATCAGCATCGTTGGGATTGGCTATGCGGGACGGATGTTGCGGGAGCGCTTTTTAAACACGATCGAACCTTGCTATTACCTACGACCCTTGGATGACGAAACGGCCCTGACTCGGTTCTATCCCACCCCCTGGCAAGTCTGGCTAGAACGGGAAGGCACCTGGCAAGCCATTGCTGAAGAACGGGAAAAACCGGACTCTGAACAATTAGAGGCAATTTTAAATTCCGCTACAGGAAATACTCGCAAAAAGCTGGGTTGGGCCGCAGAACTACAGCAATTTTTGAAAGCCCTCGGTCGATAATGCCGTAATGGAACCGGAACCTGACCCAAAGTTCTGCCAAATGACGGAGTTTTTTCTGCCAAATCCTTGTATTAAAATGCTCGCGGCAGATTGAACGTAAATCCCTGAACTCTTCCGGGAACAATGGATGAGCCAGAGTAGAATTGCTAGCTGCCTGATTGCGTTCAAGAAATCGCGGTTAAGGTTGCACGACTTTTCTCAGTGTTCCAGTTGTCACCCCGTTTGTGCAGAATTGAATGAGTCAGGTTCCTCGACGTATTGTGATTGGTGATGTGCACGGCCACTACGATGGGCTGATGCAGCTGTTTGAGACGCTTGCACCCACGACTCTCGATGAAATTTATTTCTTGGGAGACCTGATCGATCGTGGCCCCAAGAGCGCTCAAGTAGTGGAATTTGTGCGCAATCATGGTTATGGCTGTGTTTTAGGCAACCATGAGCAAATGCTCCTGGAATCGTTTCCCCAGGGCCAGGTATTTGCCCCTGCTCTCCAAGCATGGCTCCAGAGTGGGGGGAAGGCCACCATGGCCAGCTATGAAAATGCTGAAACTCTTTTGGATCACTTGGGTTGGTTGCAAACGTTACCCACGTATTTGGATTTAGGGGATCTCTGGCTCGTCCATGCCGGGGTTCATCCGGAAATCCCCCTCCAGCAACAGACACCCCATCAATTCTGCTGGATCCGTGAGGAATTCCACACTATCCTGCGTCCTTACTTCCCTGACAAATTAATTATCACTGGGCACACCATCACCTTTACCTTCTCAGGGGTGTCTCCGGGGGAGATTGTGGGAGGTAATGGTTGGCTGGATATTGATACGGGAGCCTACCATCCCAAAAGTGGTTGGCTAACGGCTTTGGATACGACTGCCCAAAAGGTCTATCAAGTCAACGTTCAAACCCTGGCAGTTCGGGTGAGACCCCTCGCGGAAATGCTGGTGCAAATTCAGCCAGAGTCCATGAGTCGGCGACGATCGGTGCTGGTTCTTTAGCAGCTTTCCCGACCACTCAAGCCGTTCTGGACGACCGTGCCCAACCTCTGACAACGGCATTTTAAATCTGACAACTGGATTTTTAAGCGACGACTTTTTTAAGCGGCGACATTATGAACCGAAAGGCCCCTAATGTCGCCGCTTGCCTATTGCAATGGCTAGAACGATCGCGGGATCAGAGCTATCGCAGAGCTTGCAGTTTAGATTTATAGCCCGCTCCATCGAGGCCATCTTTGCCATTGGTAGGAGCTTTATCAATTTGTTTCTTCAGTTCTGCAACCCGATCGGCGGTGTTAGGGTGGGTGCTCAGGAAGGTGGGAATGCTGGATTTGCCACTGAGCAACTTTTGCATAAAGGCTACCATTTCCGATTGGGCATACCCTGCTTTGCTCAGGTTAATCAAGCCCCGGCGATCGGCATCAAATTCATCCCGGCGGCTGTGGGGACGGCGGAGCGCCAACTCTACACCAATTTGTACAGCGGCACTCCTTTTCAGTCCTGCCGCCCCAATCAAACCTTGGGCAACTGCGGCCTCTCTCATTTGCTTCAGGGCGTGCTTCCCGGTAATGTGGCCAATTTCATGGCCAATCACACTGGCTAGTTGGGCTTCATTGTCGGCTGTCTTTAACAGCCCCTTGTTGACATAGACAAAGCCCCCTGCGGTGGCAAAGGCATTGATCCCATCGTCGTCCACAACTTGGAAGGTGTAGGGCAGATTCGGTCGATCGCTTTTGGTGGCGAGCCGTTGACCAATTTGATTCACGTAGTTAGTCACTTCAGCATTTCTGAGAATGCGGACTTCCTGGGTCACTTGGTCATTAATTTGTTTGCCCAGTTCCACTTCCTGCTTATCGGACATACTGGACAGTTGAACGACTTGGATCCCTTTAATGATCAGTTCAGCCCAGTTTAAAGCATGGGATACGGTCGGTGTTGCCAGAGTAAAGGTCACTGCGGACAGCAGAGCCAGCACCGGATAGAACCAACGACGGGGATAATAACGACGATTGAGCTTAGTACCTAACATGGGTCACCCGAGCAAATTTCTAGTAAGGGAGGGCTAGATGAAGGGATTATTACGACTGGAAGCAGTAGAGGCTATGACTCATTGCTTGAATTGTTTGGAATCCTTGAGAGGCAATTTAGGCAATTATCAATTTAGGCAATTATTTAGGCAATTATGTTGTGAGACGCGATCGACGCTGACTTAGTTTCAGGAATTACCAAGTTTCAGGAATTACCAGTTCAGGAATCCCCGGTTCAAGAATCCCCAGTTCAAGAATCCCCAAGTTTGTCATGCAGCGCTCATGCTCCCCGATCATGGTAATCTGTCTCATGACGATCGGCGATGAATGCTACAAAAGGCTTAATTTCTTGCCCAGCGTGGTTTCCGCCTTCCTCTTCAAGGATTTCCGGTATGGCTATTCTCGATTCCCAAGGGCGCTTATTTGGTAAGTTCAGCATCCTCGATGTGGGTGCGGCGCTGATTATTTTGATGGTCATTGGCGGCATCTTCCTACTTCCAGGTAAAACCAGTAGTTTTGCCCAAGGTACCCCGATCGAAGTGGATGTTTTGGTGCGGGGCCTCAGTTCTGCGACCCCCAAGGAACTGCTCAAGGAAGGACAACGGATTAACGTCATCATTCGGAATGAGCCATCGGGTTCGGTTGACTTGAAAAAAGTAGAATTTCTCTCCCGAACAGTCGCTGTTTCTCAACCAGATGGATCTGTTAAAGCCTTGCCCGATCCCCGGCCAGAGATGGCATTTTCTAACGATCTGCGCCTAACGCTGGCTGGAAATGCCAAGATGACAGAAGATGGGCCGGTGTTTGGGAACAAGAAAGTCAAAGTGGGTACTTCCTTGGAACTAGAAGGCCCGGAGTACAACTTCAACAGCACTGTGATTGCCATTCGCAAATAAGCACTTTAAACAAGCGCTTTGCCCTTTACTTATTCTCTCTAGGAGATCTATCGTGGCCCCCGCTTCCCGATCGCATACCCAGCAGTTTCTGCGCCACTTGCTAAGGGAGATTGCTGAACTGGAAATTTCGCCTCAGGTACTTCAGACGTTGCAGCGTAAGTGGTTGTCTGGAGCCAAGGGATGGAGTTTGGTGGCGGTGGGCACCACGGCGTTGATCTTTTGGAATGGTCGGTTGGTACTGGCCACGACGATCGGGGCGGCAGTCATGATGGCTGTCTACTATGGCCAAACCTCCTGGCAAAATTCCGCTTGGCAGCAGCAGCTTGCCACTTGGAAATCCACGTTAGCGGGCTGGAACAAGACGTTTCTGTTAGCAGCGGCTAGTGGCGTTGGGGCAACGTTTTTGGCTTACCTGGGCTTTGCAGTCTGGGCGGAAACGGAGCAGCACTGGGTGGCCACGGCTCTGTTGTTACAGGGCATGACCTCGCTGGGACTGCTGGGACTCGGGCTAGGGCAGCGGGTGAAGCTGACGCCCGATCGCCCAGCGTTGAATTATTCAGATTGGATCCACAAGCTGGTCGATGCCGATGCAGTACGGCGACTGATGGCGGTACGGGAGCTAACAGCGGCGATCGCGGCTCAAACCTTAACGCCAGAACAAACCCGCCAAGTCGCGGACTATTTCCGGTTAATGCTGAATCAAGAATCGGAGGAAATCATTCTAGAAGAGGTCTGGCAAGGACTCCAAGCCATTAGCCAGAGCCAAGCCTTGACCGATCGGCAGCAACTGGATCAGCAACACCTGAATCAGCAACAGATAAATCAGCAACAGATAGATCAGCAACAACTATCGCCCAGTGCGCTGCAATCCTTACAGACTGTAGCGCAGCCGATCCAGCAGCCTGCTGATACAGAACCGCTACTAGAACTCTCTCCAGCGGAAATCTTAGAAGAGCAGCCCATCTCGGTGAGTCCGAAGAAACGCCAGAGACGGGCGGTGTTAATGGAAGATGAGGGTTAGGCTGTCAGGGAATTATGACTGCCATTCCGTGTGGAAGACCCCTGCTTTGTCGATCCGTTCGTAGGTGTGCGCCCCGAAGTAATCGCGCTGGGCTTGGGTCAGGTTTTGCGGTAGGCGATCGCGGCGGTAGCTGTCGAAGTAATCCAACGATGCACTGAAGGCCGGAACTGCGATCCCAGACTTGGCCGCTTCGATAATCACATCCCGCCAAGCGGACTGGCGATCGAGGATGCTTTGCTTGAACTCCGGAGCCAGCAACAGGTTGGCCAGATTGGGATCCTCACTAAAGGCCGCCCGGATCTTGTCTAGGAATCCCGCCCGAATGATGCATCCTCCTTTCCAAATTCGTGCACATTCGCTCAGATTCAAATTGAAGTTGTAGGCCGTGGACGCCGCGCTGAGCAACGCCATGCCCTGGGCGTAGGAACACATCTTGGAGCAGTAAAGCGCGTCCCGGACCTTATCCACAAAGGCCGCTTGATCTCCGGTAAAGCTCGCGATCGGGCCCGAGAGAATTTGCGCTGCGCTGACCCGTTCCTGCTTGATGGAAGAGAGGATCCGCGCATTCACCGCTGCGGTAATCGTCGGGATCGCCACCCCTAGTTCCAGGGCATTATTCACCGTCCAGCGTCCGGTGCCCTTTTGCCCTGCGGCATCCAGGATCACTTCCACGAGCGGCTTGCCGGATCCGTTGTCCGACTTGCGGAAAATATCAGCGGTGATCTCGATGAGATAGGAATTTAATTCATCGGTGGCATTCCAGGCAGAAAAGACCTCGTGTAGCTGCTCCCCGTTTAAGCCGGCCACGTTTTTCAGCAGGTCGTAGGCTTCAGCGATCAACTGCATATCGCCGTACTCGATGCCGTTGTGCACCATCTTGACGTAGTGGCCCGCACCGCCGGGGCCAATGTAGGTGACGCAGGGGCCATCGTCTACCTGGGCCGCAATTTTGGTCAGAATCGGTTCTAGGTATTGGTAGGCACTCTTCGTTCCCCCCGGCATCAAGCTCGGCCCATTCAGTGCCCCTTCTTCGCCGCCGCTGACGCCCATGCCAATAAAGGTGAACTTGGCCGATTCCAAGTCCTTGGCTCGCCGCTCGGTGTCCGTAAACAGCGAATTTCCTCCGTCAATTAAAATATCGCCTTCATCCAGCAGCGGCTTGAGTTGTTCAATCACTGCATCCACGGGTGCACCCGCCTTCACCATAATCAAGATCTTGCGGGGGCGCTCCAGCAAACCCACAAATTCTTCCAGGGTGTATCCCGCTTTCACATTCTTGCCCACGGCCCTTGTGGCCATGAATTCGTCGGTTTTTTCCCGACTGCGGTTGTAGACTGCGATCGGAAATCCGTTGCGCTCAACATTCAGCGCCAAGTTTTCGCCCATCACAGCGAGTCCAATTACTCCAAAGCTCTGAGTCATAAGTTTTGTTTCACTCTATAAACGTTGGGTACGATCGCAATTTAATTTCAGGGTAACGTGCCCTTTATGGGACAACGCTGAAGAGAGGATTAAATCTGATCGAGAGAGAAGGTCTATCGGGCGGTTTGGGAACCCTATTTTTCGGAAACCTCTACTGTGCCCCAGAGTCTTTCCTTCGACATCCTTTAAGAAATGACCGTTTTAGGAGCAGCGATATGCTGACATATCTTTTAGCATTGGCAGTGGGTCTTAGCAGTCTTGGGCTATACGGTGCATCTTTTGTTGTACCCGCGATCGCCCGCAAAAATGACATGATTTGGAGCGGGGTAGGGCTGTTCTACGCCCTGGTGCTCTGGGTCTGTGCGGGGCGAATTACAGGGGGCGTCTTGCTGGGCCAAATCGCCAGCGTCGCGCTGATCGGTTGGTTGGGCTGGCAGGCCATGCAGGCTCGCTGGGAGGATGTACCGGAAGATCAACGGGCTAGTGCTGAAAAAGTGTCACAAATTCGCGATCGTATTCAGGGCTTAGTGGATCCTGAGAGCTTAAATAAACTGAAGGATCAAGCTCAAGGGGCTTTCAGTAAAGTCCAAGAAAAGGTTCAGGAAGTTGCCAGCAAGGTGGACAGCGATAAAACGGATACCTCCAGCGAGGCTTCTACTGAGGCTTCTACTACGGTTGTAGAAAAACCTCTAACCCGAGAAGATTTTGCTAAGCCGCCGATCGTTCAAGACGCTTCCAATGGGCCGTCCAATCGCGAGGGAAAAGCTAGTTCATTTGGATCCATGCTGGACAAGGCAAAATCCTTTGCGGGAGGACTCAGCACACCGAAGAACAAGGAAACCTACGTGCGGAAGGATTTCCAGGAGAAGGAGCCTCCAGTAACCGATGTGGATGATGACTTCGATTTTGGTGAGGTGTCGGAGAAAGCGAGTGAAGTCAGCGAAGCCATCGCGGACAGCCTCAAAGACACTGGGGCAACCCTGCAAGCAAAAGCCAGCGACACTGCCGAAGCCGTCCAAGAGGTCGTGACGGAAAAAGTGGAGCAGGGGGCAACCACCGTTGAGGCGATCGTGGAAACTGTGGTGGAGCAAGTAGATACCGCAGTTGAGGGGATAGCGGACGTTGTGGAAGAAACGAGCGAGGCCGTACAAGACAGCGAGGCCGTACAAGACAAAGTACAGGACAAACTGGAGGATGTTGCGGAAGCGGCTCAAGACGTCGTGGCTGAGGTGGTGGAAGAACAACCTAACCTGAAACGTCCTAAACCTCGATCCCAGGATGAAGCGTAATCTGCCACTGTAGCGTGAAGGCTCACAACGGATCCTTTGTCTGTGAGGGCTAATCGGTTTAGCGAATTCCATTGACCAAACAGGAGGGCCGATCGAACCAAGATTCGATCGGCCCTCCTAGTTTCACGGCCTATGATTTCACAGCTGACTCCCTTCCTGCCGTCTTGCGACCGGATTGACGCGGTGCAGCCAGTAGAACAAGTAGGACAGTTAGTAGGACGCAGGACTGACTACCAGGACTAATTAGCAGGGCACTCGTTGGCTCGCAGTCCATCAAAAATTGTGGTGACACGATCGACGGCGGCTACAAAGCCTGAGCGATCCATGGCATGCCACGCTTGATCCATCTCTTCGACTGCATCATAGAGCGCCTGGTTACCTTCAATCTTAGCGGCATCAGACAATGCATCCACGACCGATCGCAGGGCTTTATCTTCCGGGCTGTCTTGTTTGATTTCCACGCCGGATTCCATGGCATCGGACAGTTCGTCTAAACTATTAGCCATTTCTACTAGATCATCACAGGCAAATTTTTCGGCTCTGGCTGGACTTGCCAAGGGCACCAGCAGAGAACCCACCATCAACCCAGCGATAACCAATCTCGGCAAAACACGCATCGTCATAGAATTCCTTAAAGTGCATTTTGAGGGATCTAAGCGAAGATGATCCCTACGGTTCTAAGGTGGTTATAGGCCAGGGTAAATTGGCTCGTCACCCGTAGAACTGCTGTTTATTTTGTTGCGATCGTAAAAGCTGAGGTGATGAATAACTGTCCGATCAATAACTGTCAACTGTGGCTACTCAATATCATGGTCACTGATAATGATGACTGAGGCAATGATGACTGAGGCAACTTTTGTGCAGTCTGTACGATCAAACGAGATTCTCTGTGCAAAAAGTCACCTTCTACACTGTGTATAACTGGAGGGATCCCATGGTCGCAGCAAGAGAGAACGATCGGTACTTTACGCCGGAAGAGTATTTCGCCTGGGAAGCGCAGCAGTTAGAGCGGCACGAGCTCATTGATGGTCGCGTTTATGCGATGGCGGGTGGAACTCAAAATCATAGTGCGATTAAGTTGAATATCGTTACTTTAGTGAAATCCCATTTGCGAGGTAGTCAGTGCAATGTTTTTAATTCAGATTTAAAGGTTAATATTCTCAATACGCCTAACTATACTTATCCTGATCTCAGTGTGACTTGTGACGATCGTGATCGGGAGAATGCCTTTTATATTACTTATCCCTGTTTAATTGTGGAGGTTTTGTCGAGTAGTACTGAAGCGTACGATCGAGGTAAGAAGTTTGAGAAGTATCGCCGCAACCCAAATTTAGTAGATTATGTTTTAGTGAGTTCCGAAGAAATCGCGATCGATATTTACCATAAGAATGAGGCAGGTGATTGGCTGATTTTAAGCTATCGATCGGGTGATCTCGTAGAGCTGAAAAGCATTGGTTTAAGTTTACCGATCGAGCAATTTTATGAGGAAATTGTGTTTGATATTCAGCATGGAGAAGCAATGTCTTAATAGATAGGCATCATAGATTTGTTGGGCAGTCTTTTTAGTTTTCAACTATGCTTCTTCCAGCTTTCTAAAATGTTATTTTTTATGTTTGTAGATCTTACATTGTGTGAGCCATGAGTGATCTCTATTCCCAGTTCCAGGTGTTGCAACTCCAGCGGGTGAGTGATGGCGCAATCGTACCTGTATTAGATGTGTCTGCATTAGCATCCACTCCTTCACGAGTGTTGGTACTAGTGTGGCCGCAATTGGGAGACTTTGATAGTGTGGAATATGCCAGTTGGCTAAAGCGGGAACGGGAACTTTTGGAGGCTCGAAAGATTGTCGTTCGCGCGATCGCGATTGGCGATCGTGAAGGAGGCCAGCGCTTTTGCAATTACACCAATTTTCCATCTGAAAATTTGTTTCTCGATCCCATCGCCTCCATTCATCAAGACTTGGGACTTTATCCGGGGCTAACATTGAAACTTCCAGGGGTGTCTCCGGCGGGGAATGCTTGGGTCAATTTCTTACTCATGTGTGCAGGCATTGGCAGTCCAGGGACGTTGCGGGAGGTGTTTCGTGGGTATTTAGGCGATCGATCGGCTCCCCAGTTGATTGCGGATGATGAGGTGATTCATGCTAAACCGTTGCCGCCAATTCAGGGACGCTTTTTCCAAAGGGCGGGGGGCAGTGGGTTTCAGCGGCCCTTTGAACTGGCGACGGTGCGGCTAAAAAATATGGTGGAAGTGCTGGGTCATTGGCAGACCTATGTGCCCGATGTGCAATGGATTACCCAACGGGGAGGCACTTTTTTATTTGACAGCGAGGGGACGTTGATTTATGAACACCGCGATCGGGGTATTCTCGGCTTTGCAAAGAATATGAGCCAGCCATTGTCGTTCTTAGAGTCTTTAGAGCTTTCCTGAAGTCTAATCGATCGATTCAGGATCTTGCATTCCACTCAGCATTTCATAGAGCGTTAAAACTGATAGAAAGTCCAAGTTTCCTTTACCTTGGGCTTGTAATGCGTTCATCAATTCTGTGACTTGTGCGCTTCCTAAGAGGGCTAGCTGTTCTTCCCGTGCAGTTTGCAGAACTAAATTCATGTCCTTACGAAACAAATCTAACTTAAAGCCAGGGTTGAAATTCCGATCGAGCATTTTTTGGCCGTGGACTTCCAGGACTCGACTTTGGGCAAACCCACCCAGCAGGGCTTCCCGGACTTTGGCGGGGTCAACGCCGGATTTTTGCGCGAGGGTGAATGCTTCGGCCACAGCCTGAACGGTAAGGGCTACGACGATTTGGTTACAAGCCTTGGTGACTTGTCCCGCGCCCGCATCGCCAATCCGCACGATGTTTTTACCCAGAACTTGCAGAATCGGTAAAGCCCGATCGAAGGCAGTTTGCTCCCCCCCGACCATGATCGATAAGGTGCCCTGCTGTGCGCCAATATCTCCGCCGGAAACCGGTGCATCCAATGCGCTGACTCCCTTCGCTTGTAAGGCCGTGTAGAGCTTGCGGGAGGTGGCTGCCGCGATCGTGGACATGTCGATGTAGAGCATGCCCGATCGCACACCGTGAATGACACCCCGATCTCCCAGGACGATCGCTTCCACATCCGGCGAATCGGGGACGCAGGTAATGACGACATCCACCTGTTCTGCTAGGTGTTGGGGCGATGTTGCAGCGATCGCGCCTTCGGTGACCAATTCCGCGATCGGCTCTGGGCTGCGATTGTACACCGTGACTGTGTAACCTGCCTTCAGCAAGTTGCGCGTCATCGGTTTACCCATAATGCCTAAGCCAATAAAGCCAATCCGTTCCATAACTTTTGCAGTTGTAGACTTACAGTTGCGTTACACCTGAAAAATTATAGATCAATCCACAAAGCAACTTCTAAATAGAATCTGACCCTTGACTGACCTCGCTAATAATTTTAGATTGGCGTTTTTCAAGATTGGCTTTTATCATTGCTTTTACTTCCTCAATGGTGCGCGTGACACCACCTAAATGAATCACTGCATGGCAATTAGCACAGACGGGGCATAGATCGTTAATGGGATCAACTGTATATTCTTGCTTGATTTCCGATAAAGGTATGATGTGGTGAACATGAATAAAGCCTTCAGCCGTTTCGCCATAGTAATCTTTGAAGTTGAATTTACAAGCAAAACAACTGTAGCCGTGTTTTTCAAGACAGCGTCTACGGGCTTCGGGATTACGTTCATAGGCATTAATAGTAACCTTATGAACTGCACCTTCTAATAAATTTGAATCAGAGGCGGTCGATACTTCTTCTGCTAACTGACCGCCTGATATGAGATTGATTCGTTGCCGTGCGACTTGTAATTCTTCCTTCGTAAATAGGCTTGACCAGGGTTCCTGTAGAACAAAAACTTCTAAGGATAAATCTAAGCGATTGACTGCTGCTAGTCGTTGCAATCCACGGGTTGGACTACTGGTTGGCTTTAACCAATCCTTGGCAGCTTGTAACCCACCCACTTTTCTGACCCGTTGTAAATACCGATGTGCCCAGTAACCAATCTCACGCCCCACATTATAGTACATAGCCAACATTTCTTCATGCAGTTGCGTTTCCAAAGACATCATTATTACCCGTTAACAACATAGGTTTATAATGCCCAACTGTGTTGAGAAGTATGATGGCACTGCAAAATTTATCGACACATATACTGATAGATTTTGGAAGAATCAAATCAAGTTGCTATTGTTCCATTAAGCTGGGCATCCAGGGCAAATCCGTTGAACCGATGTCATGGCCCAATTGCGTTAGGAGGGTTGTGACTTGGCCACGATGGTGGGTTTGATGATTAAAAAAATGGGTGACCAGAATCCAAGCCGTATGCGATCGGATCTGACCATCCAACCCACTCCGCCAAGTAAAAACTTGATTCAGCCATTCCGGGGTCAGCGTTTCCGCCCAGGCCACAATGGCTCGATCGGTGATGAATCGTTGCTGTTGCAAATCCTCAAAATTTGGATAGAGTAATTCTCCTAACTTGACTGCTGGAGGCGTTTGCTGCATAAAGCGAGAAAGCCACATTCGATCGGCCCATAGAATATGATCCAGCGTTCCATGAATCGATTGGAAAAACGCGCCCCGATCGACCTTGCGATCGGCATCAGCAATCAATTCACCAATGGCATAAAGCTTCTGATTCATCCATTGGTTGTACTCCGCCATGGTGGTGTAGTAAGTTCTATCCATGATTGCTACTCAGCGATTGATGCTTAAGAAGGGAACACACAACTAGCGATAATGAGCCTTAACCTGAATCACTAACCCCTGATCATTGAGAACCATTAACTCTGCGGCAAGCAATTGATTAACACTGCGGTAATACAGCACCAAACTATCTAGACCAAAAAGAGTCTGAATCGGCTCAAAATGCAAGTCAGGATAAGCTTGTAATCCCTTCGCAAAATAGTCTCTCAGGGCTACTTTTCCGGTAATCTTACCCGATGGCTCATCCAATAACTTAGTAATAAAGGGAGACTGAAATTCCACATCCTCCGCATAGTGGGACAGAATTGCATCTAAATCATGATTATTCCATGCAGCAAACCATGCTTGGACTAACTGACTTGCCATTGCTTCATCCATATAGCTTCACAATTGCACAGAGATTAGGAAGATAATTGAATTGAAATCCTATCAGTGATGTTGATCAAGCCAAATTCGAATTTCTCGTGAAGAACTAAAAGAACTGACTTTACTATCGACAGGATCGTACACTTCAAAATAACTATCGCCTGTTAAATTATGCTTCGTGACGACTTGCGGGTAGCGATTGCCCTCGATCGATCGTCGTAGGTTTACCCAAATCTGCTTAAGATTCATCGGTCACCTCCTGAACGTTTTTCCTAAACGTTGTTTCCTGGTTTCATCATGACAAAGTTTCCTCCGTCCAAACAGATGCAGTTTTGCTAAATTGTAATGGGTACAGTTGAGAAAAATAGAACTGTACTGGTTGAAAATGCTAGTAACTGTAATGCGTGATTGTGATGCATGACTGTGATGCGTGATTGTGATGTGTGATTGTGATGCGCGTCTGTAATGCGCGTCTGTGAAATTCATCTGTGATTTTCGTCAGCCAACTGTGAGGAGCCGAGCCCCATGAACCTGCAACTGATTGAGCCGTCTGCAACCAAAACGCTGTACGAACAAGTCGCCCAACGCATCCAGGACTTAATCACCGAAGGCACCCTGCAACCCGGCGATCGCCTGCCCTCTGTGCGCAAATTGCATCGACAACTCTCCGTCAGTATCTCCACCGTGCTGGAAGCCTATCGGGTGCTGGAAGACCAGGGTTGGATTATGGCTCGGCCCCAGTCCGGCTACTTCGTTAAGCGATCGCCCCTCACCGTTCCCGCAGAACCCGACGCGATCGCCCAACCGAAACAGATTACGCCCGTCAAAATTTCCCTCGCCTTTCGCATCAGTGCCACCCTACGCGATCCGCAAAATGTGACCTTGGGAGCTGCCGTACCCTGCTTGGATTTGCTACCAATTTCGGCGATTAACCGTCTGATGGGACAGGTGCTGCGGGCCAATCCCACGATCGCCCATGGTTACGGTCAGCCGGAGGGACGGCCCGAACTGCGCCAAGCGATCGCCCGTCGGTTGCTTAATGCGGGCTGTTCCCTGACGCCGGAAGATGTGATTATCACCAATGGCACCGCAGAAGCGCTGTATCTGTCCCTACGGGCGGTCACGCAACCGGGAGATACCGTCGCGATCGAATCCCCCACCTACTACGGCTTACTGGAAATTCTGGAATCCCTACACCTGCGAGCCTTGGAAATTCCCACCCATCCCAAGGACGGCATTTCCCTAGCCCACTTGGAAACCGCACTACAACAACAGCAAATAGCCACCTGCGCGATCGTGTCCAACTTCAGCAATCCCCTCGGCAGTTGTATAGACGATCACCAAAAAAAGCAATTGCTGGATTTATTTAATCGCTATGACAAACCGTTAATTGAAGATGATGTCTATGGCGATCTGGCCTTTGATGGCGTGCGCCCCAAGGCAATCAAAGCCTTTGATACAGAAAATCGGGTTCTGTACTGTGCCTCTGCGAGCAAAACCATGTCCCCTGGTCTGCGGATTGGCTGGGTTCTACCGGGACGCTATCACCTGCAAATTGCCCAACTGAAAATGGCCATGAATTGGACCACCGGAATTCCTCCACAACTGGCGATCGCGGCTTTTTTGGGCAATGGTGGCTACGATCGTCACCTGCGCCAGATGCAACGAGC
Organism: Alkalinema sp. FACHB-956; assembly: GCF_014697025.1. NCBI lineage: Bacteria > Bacillati > Cyanobacteriota > Cyanophyceae > Leptolyngbyales > Leptolyngbyaceae > Alkalinema > Alkalinema sp. FACHB-956. The sequence continues at coordinate 58,206 of NZ_JACJRC010000009.1, forward strand.
CTACCAGCAACAAGTTGCGCGGATGACCCAAGCCATTTGTGAGTATTTCCCAGCAGGGACTAAGGTTTCGCGCCCGAAAGGGGGCTATGTTCTCTGGCTAGAATTACCGCCGAGTTTTGACGCTATGCAATTATTTGAAGACGCCCTCAGCCATCACATTAGCGTCGCTCCTGGCAATCTATTTTCCCCGACCGGGCATTTTCAAAACTGTCTCCGGCTCAGTTGTGCCTCCCCGTGGTCAGAGACAATCGATCGAGCTATGCAGACTTTGGGGCGCTTGATCCAACAGCAATCCCATCACTAGCCTACGGGTTGATCCTAGCGCGATCGGCTCAACCCCGCGTCAGGTCTATCATTTCAAGCATCTGTTCGCAGCTCAGATCTAAAACTTTTAAGCTCTAACCGGAGTATGACAAGAAATTTATCACTCATTGGTATAGTGATGACACATGACACGGTGCAGGAATACTCTCGCATGGAAATTAAAACTGTGGATGACGCTGCTGTAGATAGTTCTACTGTGGGCAATACAACCGGCAATACAACCGTAGATAACAGCAACCCTTTACCTAATCGCCTTCCCAAACCGCCCATTCAGCAACTCATTGATTGGATCGTTGATCCAGTCCGCTATCAAGTTCAAGGTCGTCAGCAATTCGGAGATGTTTTCACGGCTAACCTGAGTGGGTTGGGTTCCATGGTGGTCATCAGTGATCCCAAGATGATTCAGGAACTGCTGAGTTGCGATCCGAATAAGTTTGATATTGGTCGCGGCAATACCCTCATTTCACCGTTATTAGGCACGACAACCCTCTTAATGCTGGATGGCGAGGCGCACCGCAATAAACGGAAACTGTTGATGCCATCCTTCCATGGAGAGCGGTTGCAAACCTATGCCCAGCAAATTGAAGAGAGCATTGCTAGCACGACCCAGCAATGGCAGCCCGGAAAGCCCTTCGCGATGCTGACTGCTGCCCGCCAACTGGGTTTAAAGATCATTATTAAAGTGGTGTTTGGAGTACGGGAAGGGGAGCGCTACGACGAGTTAACACCCCTCATGCGGGCATGGCTCCATGTTTTGGATTCTCCCTTTCGAGCCAGCTTTATTTTTCTCAAGTTTTTGCAGCGGGATTTTGGACAGTGGTATCCTTGGACCCGCATTCAAAAACGCCAGCAGAGATTGCATGAGTTGCTTCAGGCAGAAATCGATGAGCGTCGCGCCTCAGAAGACAGCGATCGCACAGACATTCTGAGTTTGCTCATGGCTGCACGGGATGAAAACGGCCAGGGGATGCATGATGAGGAACTGCGGTCAGAGTTGCTGATGCTATTGCTAGCTGGCCATGAAACGACAGCCATCAGCATTTCCTGGATGCTCTACCAGGTTTATCAAAATCCTGCCATTATCGATCGTCTGCGCCAAGAGATTGCTAGCCTAGGTGACAATGCCAATCCATTAGCAATTTTACAGTTGCCCTATTTAAATGCCGTTTGCCAGGAGACCTTGCGGATGTATCCGGTGGCTACGCTACTGTTTCCCCGCATTCCCAAAGAGCCGATTACGCTGGCAGGACAAACCTTTCCAGAGGATGTTCCCCTGGTGCCCAGTATTTACCTCGTCCATTACCGCGAAGACTTGTATCCCAACCCCCATGAGTTTCGCCCAGAGCGCTTTTTAGAGCGGCAGTATGCCCCATCGGAGTATTTCCCCTTTGGGGGCGGGAATCGTCGTTGTATTGGTTCTGCCCTCGCGCAAATGGAGATGAAATTGGCATTAGCCCATGTGGTACAGCGCTATGAAATGCTCTCGGTCGATTCTCGGCCAGTAGCACTTGGTCGGCGTGGGTTTACCTTTGGGCCACAGACGGATGTGGGAATGGTTGTCACAAGTCGTCGAAAGGCTCCCAATTCTGTTTCCGTTGCCTCGGGGCAGGTGCAGTAGGGCGTTAGGGGGGGCGGGAACTAGGTCGTCGGGACACTAGGTCGTCGGGAACTTTTCAGGCTGGCCGATCGCGGTGATTCTGGGCGAAATCAGACAGGCAGTTCTCCAGTGAGGTTTTCTACACCGGAATACCTACGGAGAACCGTCCGGAAATTTCTCGAAATTCCTGGGTCCGTTTGCGAAGATGACGATGTAAGCAAACAACACAACCCAAGGACTTCATCGATGGCCAGCTTTTCCCTAGAGTCGATCTACAACTGGTACCGCAACCTAGTCGCAAATCCTAAATATCGTTGGTGGGTGATTGGCGGCACGATGCTGTATCTCCTAAGCCCGATCGATATTGCGCCGGATTTCCTGCCCTTCATTGGTCAAATTGATGATGCAGTGGTGATTACATTACTAGCAACGGAGATGGCACAATTGTTAAAGGATCGTGCAGCTAAAGTGAAACAGCAAAAGGCAGAGAAGGCCACCGCTGCGGCTAACGCTGTAGTGGATGCAGAAGTTGTAGAAGTGAAGTAATTAGGTCATGGATCGTTCGACTGGTGTCCTCCTCTAGGGTGATCTCCGTGATGCCGATCGGTCGCTAGTCAACGGGCTCCCCCTTGTTCTCGTGGCTCTGAACAGCTAAGGATGAGGGGGATTTTAATGGCTGAAGCTTGCAGATAAGTATAAATATAGGATTACGGGGACGGAGAAATGACCGGTTGCCGCCGGACTTCTGTAACCTGGCTGATTGCAAAAACCAACGTAAATGGCTGTCCCATAGATTTTTCAAGAAATTCTTCGAGTAGCTCGACTTGTCTAGGGGTTATCGTTTCTTGACTCCGAACGGTTAAGCGAATTTCCGGTGGTTGCACTAGCCAATTGGTTTCTGCCTGAATCAAATCCATACGCTGGAATGTGACCGTTCGATTGACTAATGCTTGCCGGATACTTGCTTCTAAGCGGTTTTGCTTGACCAGATCTACAGAACTAATCCCTAAAGGAATCATTAAACCACTCGTTAAAATAGCTGCTAATAGCAATGCTTTACGGGCTTGAGTAAAGAGGGTGTATCCCATCAAGAGAAACGCAACCATACAAGAAAGGGTAATTCCTAAGAGGTTGGTTAAATAAAGTAATAATGCACCTAGACTGAGAAGCCAGTTGGAATAAGCTAACCCTAATCCGATAACACAAATAGGTGGCATCAATGCCACAGCGATCGCGGTACCCGCCAACGTACCCGAAATTTTGGGTTCGGTTTTGGCATAACCACTAATGCAGCCAGCAGCGATCGCAATGCCCAAATCTAGCAAAGTAGGCTTCGATCGGGCTAAAATTTCGCTTCCGAACGAAGAAATCCCAACGATGATCCCTAGACCCCAAGTCAACACAACCGCCAAGAGGGTGCCCACCATCACCGCTACAAGCCCTCGCCGAAACAGAAAAATATCCCCTTCTAGGGCACCAAAGGCTAAACTGCGAATGGGCAACATGAGGGGTGCAATAATCATGGCTCCAATAATGACGGCAGCACTGTTAGACAGCAGCCCCAGCGTTGCAATAATGCAGGAACCTACCACTAAAATTAGGTAACTGAAGCTTAGGGCAGATTCTTCTATCAATTCCTCCAGCAGTTCATCAGATTTTTTGAACCTAGCATGTCTTCTAGCAAACAGTTGAAAGCGCCTTTGCGCTTTAAGGAGAAATGGGATCGCACCCCTTAATACACGTTTCTTAACCATAGATAGCCGATACGGAGTTTTAGACATTGATGGGTGATTATATTGTTCTCATAATAGGCGTTCTCAGCGCCGGAATTGGCGGAGAATTATTTGTTCGTGGCGTCATTGGAATGGCTCACTGGATGCGAGTTTCCCCAGGGATTATTGGAGCGACCGTGGCAGCCTTTGCCACTTCTAGTCCAGAACTCTCTGTGGCGATTAACGCGGCTATAGAACGGCAACCCCAGATTTCTCTAGGCGATGTTTTAGGCAGTAATATCGTGAATGTTGGACTGGTTCTAGGACTATCGCTCGTCATTTCAGGGATTCAAAGTCCTCGAGATAGCGTTAGGCGAGATTTTCCCATTGCCCTAATTACACCGATCGTCATAGGGGTACTGGCTCTGGATGGAATTCTTTCACGCCTAGATGGATTCATTCTTTTGGGAATGTTCGGAACTTGGATGATTACCGTACTGGTTGAAGTGCGTAAACAACAAAGTGCTGCCGAGGAAATGCTAGGAGAACCTCGGTTCAAGTTTGCCATTGCATTTTCTGTTGTCGGCTTGTGCTTTCTAATCACAGCAGGACATTTGATTGTGATTGCGGCTAAGGGTATTGCCCTTTCATTTGGCATTGATGAATTTGTGATTGGAGCCACGCTCGTCGCCATGGGTACCTCCGTTCCAGAATTAGCAACCGCTATTATTTCTAAGGTGCGAGGCCACGAGGAAATTGGTTTGGGAACTATTTTGGGTAGCAATATTTTTAATAGCCTGTGGGTGGTGGGTATTGCTGCTATCCTGTTTCCCATTACTGTAAATTGGCAGGAAGTTGCGATCGCACTTGTATTTGGCTTGCTGTCAATCGCGTTTACCTTTCCCTCTAGCAATGGACTTATTGAACGGCGACGGGGTGTTTTATTACTCTTACTCTATGCAGTCTATGTAGTGGCTATTCTACAAAAGATTTCTACTCCTATCAATTAATCTATTCTTACAAATTTAAGGAGCAATCAGCGCACACAGCAGTCTAGTCTGGGAAAGCAGTGATCGATTAAGATGGGTATCGAAGTTAGTCATTTATTGCCGGATGAATTCCTGGAGAATACGAGCCTATTTCTCAAGAGTTTACGCATAATGATCAGTAAGGACATTCCGATGGAGTGGTGTTGCTTATGATCGAAGTGGTGCTGGTTCTGGTTTTAGGCTTGTTGCCCTGGTTTGGGTCGCTTCTATTCATGCGGAAATTTGAGGCGCAGGCTAGGGACGATTTGCAGCGGGCGATCACGCTAGCCAATCGTCGTCAAATTCGTCATGTACTCAACGGCCCGCAATCTGAAACAGCACGCACCAGGCTGACGATCGGGGATTTGAACTGTCGGCATAATGCCCATTCGGCCTATTTACGCTGCGCAATTAATCCGATCGGCCCCTGTGAGGGCTGTCTGCATTACGAACCATGATGGCTGAGCGATCGCACCTAGAGCTGAGAGAGAGCCAGGATGAAAGGGGCCGATCTCCAAGCTTCATCAGATGGGGGGCACTATTTGATTATGTTGAGATCTCAATAGCATTGAGGGATTCCCTATGGGTGCTCCACAGAGTGACCTGGAATTTATTAGAACTAGATAGATTAGAACTAGATAGCGTTAGAACTAGATGAACTTAGGAATAGATAGATATAAGAATATATTTAGAGATTGAAAGCTAAATTTCGGGAATATCGTTGATTTTTGATTATGCGGCGTAGTTCAGTTGACCGATCGGACGATCCAGAATCGTGACATCAGCTTGACTGACTAACATAAGGTCGGCTTGGCTGGATAGGAATTCTGTGTAGTCAGCCAGGGTATCTAGCCCGACGGAACCGAGTAGCCATTCCGTTGCAAGAAATAATGTGGTTTTAATCGTTAACTTAGCAACTGTTTGGAACCATTGGGGGCCGATTTGCTGGTGCGTTTGATGGTGCGTTTGATGGTGCAACATTAGGGGTAACCCTCATCACTTGCTCAATCTCTCTGGTGATATATATGGAGCAAGGGGTAGGCGTTATGCAGGTTAGACTAGAACAAACACGATCCCTAGTTGCGACCTATGCTGGAATTGCACTGCCATACGACGTTTTCCGATGGAACCCTCACCCCCACGGAGCTAGTTAATGCAGCGATCGCGGCAGGGGTTCGGGCGCTGGCCATTACCGACCATGACACGATGGCCGGTTGGGATGAGGCTCGGCAGGCCGCCACAGGGCAGGATTTGGAAATTGTGCCGGGGCTGGAGTTGAGCACGGTGCACAATGGCAAATCGCTGCATGTGTTGGGGTTTTATCCCGATCGGGCACAGCTAGAGGATCCCTTACAGGATCGGCTGTCAGGACGTAAGCGGCGGGCAGCGGCCATGCGGGATAAGTTGGCAGCATTGGGCTATCCGGTGGAGTTGCCGGAGTTGGGGCCAGGGATGGCTCCGGGCAGACCCCACCTGGCGGCAGCAATGGTGCGGGCGGGGTACGTGCCCGATTCCCAGACGGCCTTTGATAAGTTTCTGGGGGACGGCAAACCCGCCTATGTGGAGTATGAGCGCTTTGAGGCGGTAGAGGGGATCCGCTTGCTGCGATCGTGCGGTTCGGTGCCGGTCTGGGCCCATCCCTACCTGTTCCGAGGGGGTACCGTAGAAACCGTGTTGCCGGACTTGGTGGCAGCGGGGTTAATGGGACTGGAAGTTTACCATCCCTACCACAGTCCCTATCAGGTGGATAAGCTGGAGCAACTCTGTGAGGCGTTTGGGCTGATCAAAACGGGCGGAAGTGATTACCACGGCCCCAAACCGGAGGCGGAAAAGCCTGCCTACGCGGGGTCGAATACCCATGGGACGTTGAATAGTTTGCAGGTGCCGATCGAGCTTTTGGGGTCGTTGAAGGGTTTGGCCAATCGGGTCAAGCAGGAAGCGGAAACAGAAAAATTTTGAAGAAGGAAAGGATGTTTACTTCTGAATGTCAGGTAGAGATATCTTTCATGCGACGGTTCGGAATGCTTTGGTTAAAGACGGCTGGACAAACGTTGCGCCGATTACTTTGAAATATGACGACACTAGATTGGAGATTGACTTAGGAGCAGAACAGTTTTTTGCAGCACAGAAAGACCAGATCCAAATTGCTGTGGAGGTGAAGAGTTTTGTTACACTCAGTTTAGTTTATGAATTTCATCAGGCAATCGGTCAATATATCCACTATCGAATGGTTCTAAGGAGCCTACAACCGCAACGAATTCTTTACATGGGGTTCCCAATCGAGGTTTACGATCGGTTTTTCCAGTCTCGGTTTTTCCGTGATAGCCTTGAGGAAAATCAGGTCAATTTTTTACTTGTTGATACGCGATTGGAGGAAATTGTCCAATGGTCACCCAATCCCGAAAAGTTGCTGCATTAAAGTCTGAGGAAAATCAGCAGTCTAGACTTGAGGTATATCGTCAGGTCATTCAAACTTTACTGACGGATTATGCAGCGCGGTCATCTACGGAGGCTGTTCAATGTATCCCGTTGATGGATGGGCAAGGTGACCATTATCAAGTTTTAGATATTGGGTGGGATGAATCTGGGAAGCGTATTTTTAAGCCTGTACTTCATATTGATATTATTGATAACAAAATTTGGATTCAGGAGAATATTACTGATCTTGATTTAGATACGTTGCTGGCAACCGCAGGAATCCAACCGTCGGAAATTGTTATTGGGTTTCATTCTCCGTCTTTAAGAAAATTTGGGATTTATGCGATCGAGTAAGGTGCGATCGCGGTAATTTCTGGTTGTAGCAGGAAGTTGTGATCTGGAGGGGCTGTCATTGTCCACTGATGTTGACACTACAAGTAATCAGGGAAGGCCGATCTCGGGTTTGCTGGGGGCGATCGATCTGTTGGGGCCATTGCAGGAACAGGCCGATCGGGTCAAGCGGGAAACTGGCGCAGGCACCCCATAAACAGGCGCACCCATAACCAGGCACACCATAACAGGCACACCATAACCCCGTGCATTACCTCCCTGACGGCTGTTTTCTTTCCCAGGGAATATTAACTTTGGTTTGAGGTAAAAAGGCACTTTTTGGGCAAATTATAGCTATCGCTAAGCAGCACATGCCCACAGGGGGCGGTCAGCCTAAGGTTCCAGGTATGCAAATATCTCGCGTTGTTGGAAAAGTTCACGGTAAGCTAGTTTGGCTGAAAAAATACAAGTTGCCTGAACTGCAAAATCGGTTGCAGCACTATGGCCTGCTGTACTTGCTGTGTCGGCCTATGGCACTCAGCGACAAGCCCGCTATGATTATTGCACCCCATCAGGATGATGAATCCTTTGGGTGTGGTGGGCTGATTGCTCTGAAACGAAAGCAGGGCATTCCGGTCTGGGTGGTGTTTGTGACCGACGGTGCGGCGTCCCATAGCTGGCATCCCCAATTCAAATCCGGCGAAATTGCGCCCATCCGCCGGGAAGAGGCGATCGCTGCGTTGGGGGTTTTAGGCATTGAACCAGACCACATCTATTTTTTAGATCAGCCCGATGGTCGCTTGAAATACGACGAGACGACCCAGCAGGGGGCCTTAACAGCGCTGACTGAGTTGATTGCAATCTTACAGCCCGGTGAAGTTTACGTAACCCATCGCCACGATCGCAGCGCCGATCATGAGGTGACCTATCAGGTGACGCAGCAGGCGATCGCTGCCACGGGCTTAAGCATAGATTTGTATCAGTACTATATCTGGTTGCTCTGGAAAACCTGGCTATTTCGCGAGGTGCAGTGGCAGGACTTGGCCGGGGCCTATCGTTTACCGATCGCGGCAGTCAAGACGCAAAAACGCCAAGCGGTGGAAACCTACAAATCCCAGTACCTATCGATCTACGGGGGCGGAACCCTGCTTCCTCCAGGATTTCTCAATCGGTTCTTTTTGCCCTATGAGGTCTTTTTCAAACCATAACGGTTTCATCTCCAACGTTTAATCAATCGATTCAAACAACAGCGTTCAAGTGAAAATTCAAGCGAAAGTTAAAACAGAAGTTAAAACAAAAATTAAAACAAACGGTTAAATCAATCAATGGAAAATACTATGCAAATTCAAGGGAATTCTACGACTCTTCCCACCACGTTGGATGAAGTTGCTTTACCCCAAAAACTGCCGCCTTTGGTCTTAGTTGCCTTTACACGACCGGAATTACTCCAGGAAGTACTCAAGGGAATTCAAACACAATCCCTTTTACCCCAGCAAATCATTGCCTTTGTCGATGGGGCGCGCAAGCCTGCGGATCAGGGGTTGATTGATCAATGTGTGCAGTTATTGCAGGCGTTTTCTAGCTGCGTACCCGTTAAAGTGATTGCCCGATCGCAGAATTTAGGCTGCGATCACAATGTTATTTCCGCTTTAACCGAAGTGTTGGCGACGGAGGAGTCTTTAATTTATCTCGAAGATGATACGGTTCCAGCTCCTCACTTTTTCGATCGCATGTGTCGGTTGCTGGTGGCCTATCGCAATCAGCCTGATATTTTTTCCGTCAGTGCCTATGCCAACTTACCGGATGGGATGGACTCTCTGGCTCAGCAAGATTTGATGGTCTCCAATCGATTTTTTGCCCTGGGGTGGGGACTCTGGGCCGATCGCTGGCAGTCGATCGGGCTCATCGATCGACCTCCTGCGTTTAACCCCTTTGGCCAGTTCCACAACATCCCCGCCACGGTGCAAACCAAGCTGACTCTCGTCAATCAATTTTGGCTAGAGAAGAACGGTCACACGGATTGGGTAATCACAACCACCTTGGCCGCCCTCGATCGGGGGATGCGCCACGTCCTCACCACCCAGTCGATGGTGCGCAATATTGGCTTTGATCACCCCGAGGCCAAAACCTATCGCGGCAAAGAGCCCGCCTGGGTCAACGCTCGCTACAATCCCGACTATCGCCCCAACCGCCTACCGATCGGTACGAACCTCCCCACTGCCTTAGCCCAACCCTTATCCGGTGTGGAGTTGGCACAATACTTACTGCACCAAGGACTGTGGCTAAGTCCGAGGGCCTTACTTTCGTTCTGGCAGCGCTATCCCGATTGGTCTAGCCGAATCGCCTTTGGCCGCTTGTTTGTCAAACGGTTGCTGGTGATGGTACGGCGGTTACGGCAGGGGCGGCCTGTGTAAAGGCTGATCTTTTAGATACCAGGTAGGCACAAGACTAAAGGGTCGCAGCCGTGATCACGAGGACGCCCATCGTGCCACCGGCGATCGGGTAATGTTTCGCGTCGGCAAATCCTGCTTGCTTTGCGAGTTGCACCTGTTCCGGGCCGATCGGGAAGCGATCGAGGCTGGGGCCAATGTAGGCATATTCTTCGGTTAATCCGTGGCGCTGGGCCGCAGGCACGACCACCCGATCGAGGTACCATTGCTGGAACTGTCGTACCCAAGCACTATCCGGGCGATGCATATCCAAAATCGCGGCTTTGGCTCCCGGTTTCAGCACCCGATGCAACTCGCGCAGGGCAGCGGGAATATCCACGACATTCCGGAGGCCGTAGCTCATCGTGGCGCAGTCAAAGGTGTTCTCCGCAAAGGGCAACTGCAACACGTCCGACTGTACCCAATGGAACTGCGATCGACCGTGCCCCTTGGCTTCTGTGCGTTTACGAGCTACTTCCAACTGCGCTGCGGCAAAATCGACACCATAGACCTGACCCGTTGCGCCAACCCGATCGCCCAGCATTTCCGCCACATCGCCACTGCCACAGCACAGATCCAGTGCCACATCTCCTGGCTTGGGCTCGCACCACTTCACCGTCATTAACTTCCAAATCTTGTGCTGCCCCAGACTAAGCCACTGGTTTAGTTCATCGTAGACCGGCGCAATGCGATCGAAGAGTGCCTGCACTTCTGTGGACTGTACAGACGTTGACTGTCCAGATGTTGAAGCGGTAGAGGGATTGGCAGAAGAACGATCGACAAAATGCATAGATAAAAACTAATGAAATGTTAAACGGATAAAGGGGAAGTCTAATCCTCGCGATCGGGCAATCCCCAAACAATACCCAAAACAGTACCAAAAAAGGCGGGACTAAAAAAGGCGGAGCATTGCCCCACCTTTTTTCTAAGTATTGAACGCCAGGATTGAACGCTGAATGCGTCAAACCTCAATTCGCTTATTTATTAGGCTGGGGGGTCATCCGCAGGTAGGGCTTGATTTCCGTGACGCCTTTGGGGAATTTCTCGCGGGCTGCATCGGTCGGAATCGAAGGCACCACTACGCAGTCGCCACCATCGGTCCAGTTAGCAGGGGTCGCCACGCTATAGTTATCGGTCAGTTGCAGGGAATCGATCACCCGCAGCAACTCATCAAAGTTCCGGCCTGTGCTGGCGGGATAGGTGATGCTGAGGCGCAGCTTTTTGTTGTTATCGATAATGAAGACCGATCGAACTGTCAGCGTGTTACCCGTGCTGGAGTTGGGGTGAATCATGTCGTATAGTTCCGACACTTTTTTATCTTCATCCGCCAGGATGGGATAGTTCACAGAGCAGCTTTGGGTCTCGTTGATGTCACCAATCCAACCCTTGTGGGATTCTGCGCTATCGACGCTGAGGGCGATGACTTTCACATTGCGCTTTTCAAATTCGGGCTTGAGCTTAGCCACCATGCCTAGCTCAGTGGTGCAGACGGGGGTGTAGTCCGCAGGGTGGGAAAAGAGAACCACCCAGCTATCACCGGCCCAATCGTGAAAATTGATCGTTCCTTCCGAGGAGTCTTGGGTAAAGTTGGGGACGGTATCGCCTAAACGGAGAGACATAGCCGAGGTTTCCTGTTTGTTGTACGTTTGACAAAATTGCCTAATAAAAGATCATGCCATAAAACCCCGGTTCTCCGGTCGGAGTTTAGATCTTTTTAGGAAGTCTGGTTAGGAAGTCTGGTTAGGAAGTCTGTCAGTGAGGTCATCTAGGAGAGTCTCTCTCAACTCAAAAAGCCTATTGGATCCAAGTAATCCTGTGGGCAGCAGTTGGTGAGAGGCCCCAATCCCTCTATCGTCATCGGTCAACTCTGCGAAGTTTCTAAGATTTTTCCCGGACGTTTTGTCTCGTCATGTGTTTTTTTGGGCAAGATAGACATCAGCATTGGTGAATACCTTCTTCTAAACTGTCCCCCTTCTAAACTGTAAGTGTTATTCATGGAATCTAAAGCGTTTCTCACGATCGACGATCAAGATCTGTCCCTGCGGGAATGTATGCGCTACCTGCAAGCATCCGGTAAGCTACAGGATTTTCTGGCTGGGATCTTGCGGCAGCATATTTTGCAGCAGGAAGTTGATACCCGCGAAGATCTAGAGATTGGAGAGGGAATTATCGAGCAGGCGATCATTGATTTCCGCTTACAAAATCAATTAACTGAGCCCCAAGCCTTCCAAGAGTTCCTGAATCGGAATGGCTCAGACTACACCACCTTCCATAAACAAATTAGTAATAACTTTAAGGTGGAGAAGCTGAAAGCAGTGGTGACTGAACCGAAGCTGCAAGAGTACTTTATCGAGCGTAAGGTATTCCTCGATCGGGTCGTTCTCTCCCGCATCATTGTGGATAATGCTGACCTCGCAGAAGAACTGAAAACCCAAATCCAAGAAGAAGGCGCAAGCTTTGAGGCTCTAGCTAAACAATATTCTTTGACCGACGACAAAATGGTGAATGGCATGATGGGGCCGGTCAGCCGAGGGACGTTGCCCGATGCCATCCGTGCCCAAATCGACGCTGCCAACCCTGGCGACCTGCTAGGGCCGATCGAATTGGAAAACCGTTGGGGGCTTTTCCGGGTGGAGCAGAAGATGGACGCAACCCTAGATGATGTGCAGCTTCAGCAAGCCCTACGCAATGAATTATTTGAACGCTGGATTGCCGACAAAATCCAGAAAATGACGGTGAAGTTACAAGTTGGAGAATAGGGATCTCACGGGAGTCGCTGTGCATTGTGCATTGGAATCACGGTCTCACCGGACTAGTTGCCCCGATCGAGTCGCGATCTGACTGGACTAGAGCGACCTTCCCTGGCTGGCCTGACTGGTTGAATCCATTGCCGCCAGATTAGCCCCCAAACCCCATGTTGGGGGCTTTTACACTGGTTAAACATTTGCAACTCAAACCTTAGGTTAAAAACTTTGACGGTAAGAATGCTGTAATTTCAGTACTCTATTAGAAATTAGAAACGAGTCCAGTGCTGAATGTCAAAATAGTTGCATTCCCTGTGCACTATTTTGACCAGCCAACTTTGATTTGACCAGCCAGCTTTGATTTCTAACCTTTGATTTCTAACCTTTGACTGCTTTCCATTGACTGCCTTCCATTGCTCCAACCACTGTATCGATCGCTGCTGCCCCTATGATAACCAACGATATTTCTACCAAGTTTCCCTGGGATAAGCCGCCGCTGTGTTATCTCACGCCCGAACAGCAGGTTCTCTTCAAAACCCAAGGGGAATTACGACGATATCGCCTAGGGGAACCCCTCTGGTCAGCGGATAATCCAGGGGATATCATCCTGATTCTGGCGGGGAAAGTGCGCCTGGTGACGGATGAAGGCAAATCCCTGATGTTGCAGCCTGGAGACTGGATTGGAGATTTGCTGGATCTATCAGGCTATAAAGCCCGATCGGCGGCGGATGGGGTCGAGGCGATCGTCTGGCCGACGCCCCTGTGGGAAACGGTGAACACCCAGGAGATGAGCCGTTTCTGGGCAACCCAACGCACACAATACCAGCCCCAAACCGATCGATCGCCCCAGCCCACCCAAGGCTTTCCCTTTGTTGCCGGCATCAACACCGCCGCCGCCTGCCTCACCATGGTGGCTAACCATTTGCAAAATCCGGCTCAGTTGGAATGGGTGCAGCGCCAAGTGCGCAGCCAAAAGCCCAGCAGTGTCGTGGAAGCAGCGGAAAAGCTGGGTCTGCATTTGCGACGGATTACGATCGACTGGCAAGGGATGCGGTTGCTGGAATTTCCAGCGTTAATGCTGAAACAGGGCGATGAAGATCCCTATTGGCTGGTGGTCTATGGGATTCGGGGCGATCGCATGATCGTAGCGGATCCCATGAATCCTGCGGCCACCTGTGAAGCCATCCATCGATCGCAGATTGAACCGACTTGGGATCGGCAACTGTGGCAAGTTGAGATGATTCAAAAGCAGGAACGGTTCAACCTGGGCTGGTTCCTGCCTGCGGTCTGGAAGTATCGCGGTTTGCTGGGGGAGGTGCTGTTTGCCTCGCTGACGCTGCAATTGCTAGGGCTAGCGACGCCCATGATTACCCAAGTCATCATTGACCGGGTGATGGTGCAGGGCAGTATCTCCACCCTGGATGTCATGGCGATCGCGATGTTGGGGGTTGCCGTCTTCGAAGCGACCTTGGGTTGCTTGCGGTTGTTCATCTTTACCCACACTGCACGGCGGTTGGATCTCTCCCTCTCGGCCCAGTTGTTCCGCCACCTGATGCGCTTGCCCTTGGCCTACTTTGAATCCCGCCGGGTGGGGGATACGGTGGCGCGGGTGCAGGAGTTGGAAAATATTCGCCAATTCCTGACGGGGACTGCGCTGACGGTGGTCTTGGACTCCATTTTTGCGGTGGTTTATCTGGGGTTGATGGCCTACTACAACCTCTTCCTGACGGGAGTCGCGCTGGCGGTGTTGCCCCTGTTCGCGATTTTGACCCTGACCACGACCCCGATTCTGCGTAACTGGCTCAACGAAACCTTTAACCGCAATGCCGATAGTCAGTCCTTCCTGGTGGAGACGGTAACGGGGATCCATTCGGTCAAAGCCCATACGGCAGAGAAAGCCTCCCGCGATCGCTGGGAAGGGTTGTTCGCCCGCTATATTCGCACCAGCTTCAAAGCCTCGACCACGCAAAATATCAGCGGCAGTATTGCGGACTTTCTCACCAAGTTTTCCTATCTGCTCATCCTGTGGGTGGGGGCGACGCTGGTGATCAAGCAGGAACTCACCGTGGGGCAATTGGTGGCATTCCAAATGCTGTCCGGCCAAGTGACTGGGCCGCTGCTGCGCCTGGTGCAACTCTGGCAGAACCTACAACAGGTCTTGCTCTCGGTCGATCGGATCGGCGATATCCTCAATGCGTCCCCAGAAGCGGAACCGGGTTCGGGCTTGGTGCTGCCTACGCTGCAAGGGGAAGTAAAGTTTGAGCAGGTCTTTTTTCGGTATAACCAGAGCCAAGAGCCCGTTCTGAAGGGCATTTCCTTTGAGGTGAAGCCGGGAATGCTCGTCGGTGTTGTGGGTCGAAGCGGATCCGGTAAGAGTACCCTGTCTAAGTTATTGCAACGGTTGTACCTGCCGGAGTCCGGTCGGATTCTGGTGGATGGCTTCGATGTCAAGAGTGCCGATCTGCACTCTCTACGAACCCAGATGGGGGTGGTGTTGCAGGAAGACTTTATCTTCAATGGCAACATCATTGAAAACATTAGCCTAGGTCGTCCTGATATTTCTGCCGAGCAGGTGGTGGAAGCAGCGCGACTGGCTGCGGCCCATGACTTTGTGAGCGAACTGCCCCACGGCTATGAAACCAATGTGGGTGAGCGGGGAACGGCGCTGTCCGGTGGTCAGCGGCAACGCATTGCCCTAGCGCGCTTGTTCCTCTCCGATGCGCCGTTGATGATTTTGGATGAGGCGACTAGTGCTTTGGATAGTGAAACGGAGCAACAGGTCTTGCAAAATCTGCAACAGGTGTCGGGGAACCGTACGATCTTTATGATTGCCCACCGGTTTGCGCCATTGCGTCGGGCGGATCTGATTCTGGTGATGGAGAAGGGCGTGGTAGCTGAGAAAGGCACCCATGATGAGCTTTTGCGCAAGAAGGGGCTGTATTACTCACTGTATCAACGTCAACAAGCAGCCGTTTAAGGGTTGTTTAGATAGAAAAATTGCACGATCGCCGCTTTCTTCTGGCAATCGTGCTTAAAATTTTGAGAGGCCAAGTTGCAACGCTCAACTGGAACGCTCAACTGCATTGCAACTGTATTGCAACGCCAATTTTAGAAAGGGCTGGAACTATGAACTTACAGGATCTTGTCAAAAACATGACCACTTGGTCTGTGGCCACCCTGCAAAACGATCGCGTCTTTGTCAGCGATTTGCAACAGCGTTTGATCTATTGGGGCTACCAGCCTGGGTTAGTGGATGGTTTTTGGGGGCAAAGAACCCAAGCGGCTTACGCTGCTTTTGCGAATGCCAATGGGTTTAAAGCCAATGAGTTCTCCCCCCAAGCGGCCCAAAAGTTGTTGCAATTGCCTAAGCTTAGCCTCCAGCAGGTCGGCAATGGAACCATAAATTGGCCTGTAGCGGTGCTTGTTGATGATCCCAATATTGTTCGAGAAATTCAGCAACGGTTGACCGATCGCGGGTTACAACCGGGGCCAGTCGATGGTGACTGGGGCAAACGCACCCAAGCGGCCTATGAATCCTTTGCACGGTCAAATTCCTACCCAATTGATAGGCTTACGCCCTTAGCGGCCCAGAAATTACTGTTTCCGACTAAGCCAACACTGCAACAGGTGGCTAACGGGACAGTCAATTGGATCCTTGCGATCGTGACTGCTGATCCGACGATTACCCGCGAAATCCAACAGCGTTTAACGGTATGGAGGTACCAACCGGGTGTTGTGGATGGAGATTGGGGCGCAAGAACCCAAAGCGCCTACGTTGCGTTTACGAAAGCCAATAATCTCAGAGCAGAGACCCTAACGCCTCAAACTGCCAAGCTTCTTCTGCAAGCTCCGCCTGCGTCTCTCACCCCGACCCCAACCCCGACACCCACTCCTACCCCGACACCCACTCCTACTCCGACACCTCCCCCAACACCCACTCCGACACCCACTCCAACACCAACACCCACTCCAACACCAACACCCACTCCAACACCAACACCCACTCCAACACCAACACCCACTCCTACTCCGACACCCACTCCAACACCAACACCCACTCCTACTCCGACACCCACTCCTACTCCGACACCTACTCCTACCCCAACACCCACTCCTACCCCTCCTACGGCAAAGCCCGATCGCTTACCCGCAGGATTGCGAGCTTTATCTCAGGGCACCTATGCTTGGCCGACGACCGAAATTCAGCCGAACCGCGCGATCGCGGCTCAGGTACAGGAATCTCTGAATGCACTGGGCTATGGGCTGGGTGCGGCGGATGGCCTATGGGGGCCCCGAACTCAGCGTGCTTATGTTGCGTTTTGTGGAATCTATGGGTTGGATCCTGCTACTGTTTCTCCCCGTGCGGCTAAGCTACTCTTGGAACCGGAAGTACCAGGCATTCCTGTTGTGGCGAACCCACCCGCCTTATCGCTCAATGACTATCGTGCCGTGGCCAATACGATCGGCTGTGAAGTCGCCGCAGTTCGAGCGGTTGTTTCTGTGGAAGCGGCTGGATCGGGATTTCATCGAGATGGTCGTCCTAAAATTCTTTTTGAAGCCCATTGGTTTTCTGACTTTACCAATAGCCGCTATGACTTCAGCAATTCCAATATCTCTAGCCCCGTGTGGAACCGGAACCTTTACATCGGGGGCCTAGGGGAATGGGATCGTTTGTATCAGGCGGTCAATCTCGATCGGGCGGGGGCACTCAAATCCGCTTCCTGGGGATTGGGGCAAGTTATGGGCTTTAACCACCGGGCCGCAGGGTATGCCGATGTGGAAACTTTTGTGCGGGACATGCACCAGAGCGAAGGCAAGCAACTCATGGCGATGTTTAGCTTCATCAGAACCAATGGCCTCGATCGTTTTCTCATTCGTCGGGATTGGGCGGGATTTGCACTGCGGTACAACGGTGAAAGCTACCGTGCCAACCGCTACGATGAAAAATTAGCAGACTCCTATGAATACTGGTCAACCATTACCTAGTTGATCTGTACCTAGTTAACCTGCTAAATCCCCTGTCTGGGAACTGAATACCCTGCCTGGAAAACGCTAACCCCTTTAGCCGCTTGGCTTGGCTGGAGGGGTTACATTCTGGGCGAGTGGTCTTCAGATGAGCAATTTGACGGGCGCTGTATGATCGATCGCTGCTGTATGGCGGAATCATGCTGCTAATGACTAGCCTGCTACTAATTACTTTGGGGATGAAATTCGATCGAATTGCGTTTGATTTTGACATCGTAGCGACCGAAGAAATCGTGACCGAGTAAACCCACATCGGCTTTGTCCGCGATCGTCACTTTCAAATTCTTGGTAGTTAAGCCCCCTGTAGACACGGAGCCGATCGAACCGACTGGAAACTGCACCACACTACCATCCGCAATGATGACCTTCCGGACTCCGATCGGTTTTA
The DNA here is from genome assembly GCF_014697025.1 of Alkalinema sp. FACHB-956. NCBI lineage: Bacteria > Bacillati > Cyanobacteriota > Cyanophyceae > Leptolyngbyales > Leptolyngbyaceae > Alkalinema > Alkalinema sp. FACHB-956. The sequence continues at coordinate 76,201 of NZ_JACJRC010000009.1, forward strand.
GCCCCAAAGCATTGGCCATATCGCGCGTAATCAAAGTGCTGCTGGCCCCTGTATCAAGAATCATCTCAAAGGGCTTACCATTAAACGTCACATCAATCACGGGGGTCGAAGCTAGCCGTCGCTTGATTTTGACGCGATAAATTCCATCCTTAGGCGTTTTGCTGGCTTTTTCCGGGGGTTCCTCTCCACAGAGTGTGCCCAAACTCACCCGTTGCCCCGATGATGTCACCATGTAACAAGTATTTTGCGCGATCGCGGGGAAGGAGGGTCCGATAACCGTTGCGATCCCTGTAGTTAAGCCAAGACCGACGAGAGCCGTAGGAAAGAATTGAAAGCACGGACGTTTCATGACACAGTTTCCAGGAGAGTAGTACCGAGGAACAGTATGGGTGGAAGCGGAATAGATGGAGGCAGAATCGCGGAAATAGCCTTCAGTCAGATTTGACCAGAGGGACGAGTTTCACAAGTTGCCTCTCTCCAGTTTGCCTAATGTTCAGGGGATTGTCGAAAATTATCTTCCCGTAGTTTTTTTGACTGATTAACAAGTCTGATAGTGATCGATACCAGTCAAGGGTTGAGCTGCGAATTCTCTTCCAGCGCTGATATCTGCGTTGCCCAGACAGGCTGTCAAGGCAGGGAGGACATGCAATCTTAGGAATCAAAGATTGGGTAACTGAACCATCGATAGCCAAAAATGGTTAATGGTAGCGTAAACTTCCGAAAATTCAGCTAAGTTAGTTGGCTTGGTGATGTAGCAATTCGTGTGTAAATCGTATGCCCGTAGAATATCGACTTCACTGGACGAGGTGGTCAGAATGATGACTGGAATTTTCTTTAGAATGGGATCTGTCTTGATATGGGCAAGCACTTCACACCCATCTAACCCCGGCAGATTTAAATCGAGCAAAATCAGCCGGGGAAGCTGCACCGCTGCATAGTCTCCCCGTTGGTGCAAGTAATCCAGTGCGGATTCTCCATCTTGCACCCAATGAATCTGACACTGTGTAATAGAACGATCGGTGCTGTCTGAAAGATTAGTGCTGTCTGAACTGTTTGGATTGTTCCGTTGTCTAAAGTATCGAGTCAACAGATAGGCATCGCTAGGTGAGTCTTCAACAAGGAGAATTTCGATCGACGAACCTACAGGCTGATCATTCATGACGGTTGCAACTTGATCCTTCGTCACACATTAGGGAAACACATACTACATAGTAGATAAATACTACAAGAAAGAACGACTGGATACGTGACCTGCGCTAGGGTTCACCTGAATGAGGGAATTGTCGTCTATCAGGGTGAGTTCTATAAAAATTGGTGTTCTATGAAATAGGATTCTTGTTGTCCTATTTTCTCCTAGCAATGCACCTGAAAATTTACTCTGAGAAATTAGTTTATTTATTTTTTCCTTGAGGTTTAGTTTAATTCTAAGTACCTAATTCAGAATTGTGAAATAAATGGTGGTGCCTACACCCAATTCAGATTCCGCCCAGATTTTACCACCATATAATTCAACAATTTTTTTGCAAATTGCTAACCCAATCCCTGTTCCAGGAAATTTGGTTCGGGGATGTAATCGACGAAAAATATCAAAAATACGATCGAGGTACTGTGGCTTCATCCCAATGCCATTATCTTGTATGGCAAACTGCCAGCCTTGGGTGGGAAGTGGAATGGCTGTGATGTGAATGCGAGGCGGATTGGCTTGTGGGCTAGATTGGCGAAACTTGATTGCATTATCCACAAGATTTTGTAAAAGCTGGATCATTTGGGTGCGATTGGCCTGCAGTGTTGGCAATGGATCAACAATGATGGTGGCTTGATTATCTACGATCGCAACATGTAGGTTTCTCAAAACCTCTTCTATGACTTCTTGACAATTCAAGGAACCCCGTTCTAATTCGCGATAGCTAAGACGCGCATAGATTAAGAGATCTTGAATTAACTGCTGCATCCGTAAGCCCCCATCCTGGATGTAGTGCAAGCATTCCAGCATCCCCTCATCTAAGGACTGGGCTTGGGCTATTTCTTGGAGGATTTGGGTGTGGCTAACGATCGCCCTCAGGGGTTCTCGTAGATCGTGAGATGCCACGTAGGCAAAATTTTCTAATTCCTGGTTCGATCGCAAGAGTTCTTGATTTAAAGTTTGCAGTTCCGCTTGGCTTTGACGGAGCGCTTCGGTACGTTCTGCAACCTGTTGTTCGAGGCGATAGTTATAGTCCTGCAATAACTGTTCCGATCGCTGCCGTTGCAATGCATGACTAATTGCAACACTAAATTGTTCTAAGGCCATTACTTCTGTGGTAGACCACCGATGTTCATGGCTGCGATCGATGAAGCAGACCCAGCCTGTAATGTCTCCTGCATAGGAAAGCGGAAACACGAGCAAAGATTTGATGTCCAGCCTACGCCAATGGTGACGATCGATCGCTGCTTCCGGGGGCAGAGCCTCGAGACAAGGTAAATAGACAAACTCGCTGACCTGTACTTGTGCTTCTGTCCAAGGGAAGTCGTGCAAAGGATGGTGAAGGGGTGAAAAATTTTGGAATTCTGGAACGATCGCAGGAAATTCAGTGGCCCCCCGTGGAGATGGCCCCGGTTGATACAGCAGCGTAACCGGTTGACTAGAATCCGCAAAATTCATTACATAGATCAAGTCAACCGGCCCTAATTCTCCGATTACCTGCAAGGCTGACTGGATGGCGCTAGGAATTTCATCGAATGTGGTGTTGATAAATGAATTGGAAAAATTGGTAATGATGCGATTGAATTCAATTTGTTTTTGCAATGCTTGTTCAGCTCGTTTGCGATCGCTAATATCAGTAATAGTGCCAACGTAACTAATCACGTCTCCATGGGAGTTACGTTCTGCAACCGCTTGGCCGTAGACCCAGGTGATTTGCTGATCAGGCCGTTGCAATCGATACTCCAGTTGAAAGGGATGATCACTATCAAGAAACTGTTGCCACGCTGCAAATACCTGGCTTCGATCCTCCAGATACAGGGATGCAATCCAGCCTTCACCCAACGCAGCTTCAGCCGAGAGACCGGCAATTTCGCACCAGCGTTCATTGACGTAAATACAATGTCCCTCCGCATCCGTGCGAAAAATGCCAACGGGGGCAGCGGCAGCTAAGGAAGCATAGCGTTGTTCACTGTCTTGGAGGGCTTCCTCCACCAATTTACGTTGGGTGATATCTTCCAACAGTCCACTCAAGCGATAGACTTGGCCCGAGGCATCACGAATGGGGAACGATCGGGCATACATCCAACGAAGCGTCCCATCAGGCTTGAACGATCGATATTCCAACGCTTGCGGTGCTTCCAACATATGCTCAAAGGCTTGGCGGAGCTTGGGATGATCTGCAATATGAACCGATTGGAGACAATGCTCGATCGATTTAAATAGCGGTTGCTGCTCTTTGGGCCAGATACGCTGATAGGCCGGACTGATATAGAGCAGTTGATGATTCAGATCTGTTAACCAAAAAACAGCATTGATATGTTCTGCTAACTGGCGAAATTTTTCCTCACTTTGTTGCAATGCATGGGTACGTTGTGTGATCTGTTGTTCTAAGGTGAGGTTAGTGGACTGAATGAGTGATTCTGCTTGTTTGCGCTCAGTAATGTCGAGGCGGATTCCCAATACGTTGATCGGATTGCCAGCCGAGTCATAGGTCAGTTGTCCAATATCCGTCAGCCAGCGACAGGTTCCATCAGGCCACAGGACTCGATATTCCAAGTTGAGATCTGATTGGGTAGCGATGTCAGATTGTACTTGTTGAATGACTCGATCGCGATCGTCGGGATGGATAGCCTGTAACCAAGCTTCATAGGAGGCTGAACACGCATTGACCGCATAGCCGAGCAGCGCAAAATTTTCATCCGACCAAGTCATGGTGCGATCGGTCAAGTTCCATTCCCACATCCCAGCATCCGCTGCTTTGAGAGCTAGGGTCACTTTGGCCTGTTTTTCCTGTTCTAAGTAAGTCACTCTGTTGTGGAGCACCTCCAGGACTTGATAAAGCTGACTCGGATTCAAAAGATTCAACAAACTGGTTTGGGTGATGAGACCCGTTAAATGGCCCTGCTGATTGACGACAACAATCCGGCTGATGCGATAGGTTTGCAGTCTTTGATGGGCTACTAGAATTGACTCTTCGGGATACACCGTAAATACAGGCCGACTCATAACCTCTTGGACAGCAATTCGCTCTAGTGGAAGTTGCAATGTCTGATAGTGAACAATATCTTTTTCGGTAACGATACCGATCGGTCGCAATGCAGGTGGTGGCGCTTCTAGGCAAGGGGATGCTTGAGGGGTTGTGCTGGGTGTGGCAAAAGGCTGCTCAATCTCCGCCGCAGGTTCAGCAACCACAATACAGCTAATACGATGCTGGGTCATGAGCTGAGCCACTTGCAAAATCGAAACCTCAGCGGAGACTGAAATCACTTGGCTTACCATAACTTCAGACACACAGCGCATTCGCAGTAAATCTACAGGTTGCAATAACTGCTGAATGCTCTCATGGGTGATGATGCCCACAACAGAACCGTCTGCTTCCAAAATGCCGAGGTGCCGAATCCGATGCTGTCTAAACAGATTTAAGGGAACGAAAATATCTTTCAAGTCCGATCGTTGCAGGGTTTGCACAGGATGGGACATCGCTTCTGCCATCGTCACCGTGGCCAAATCCCGGTTTTCTCCACTCAAGCGCACCACATCTCGTTCTGTTAAGATGCCGACTAATTGATTCTCTGCAATCACGAGGACACAGCTCGCTCTAGCATCCGCCATTGCAGCGAGAGAGGCTGGATTCAAGGGGGACTCATGGCTGGTGAGTGAACAGAGTAGTGAACAACTGAATTTCTCTGCACTCATCAACTGAAGCGCCTCGATGACCGAGGCCGTAGGCGCGATCGTTAAGGGGTTGTCAATAATCGCTCGGCTAATATCAAACCCTTCAGTATGGATGGAGAACATAAATTAGTAGGATGCATGAAGTAGGGGGGATACAGGAAGCAGGGGGAATAGATCAAGATTGTAGGTATCAACAAGGCTCAAGGGTTACCAGCAATTACAACTTGTATCGATCGGGGCGATCGTCATCAGGATGTTGTATTAGCACCATGACCAGGATGCTGTATTGGCACCGTATTTATTGACACCATGTTGTATTGGCACCATGATATCGCATTGCTACCATACGGTCGCTTGACAGACTGTCTTTGCAGACTAGCTTTTCAGATTAGCTTTGCAAACAATAACAAGGGTGCATTCTTGCCTGTCCACAGCAGAACCGACTGCTAAGAATAAAAATTTTTATTCATTTCTTCCCCAAAATTCAATTTGGCTTGTATCCTGACACAGACGCTTTTATTTAAGGGCTCCTCACTACCAATTTCCTATCTATACAAAAGGTTGACACAACCATGAAGAAGACATTTCTAGGAACCTTAGTTGGTTTGACATTGGCGGCGACTTTGACGGCTTGCACCTCTGAGCCCGAAACTCCAGAAGCTTCGCCTGCGCCCTCTGCCCAGCCGGTTGAAGCCATCAAACAAAAGGCTGGTGATGCGGCTAAAAAAGCGGGTGAAGCTGCGGGTAAGGCTGGTGAAGCTGCGGGTAAAGCTGGTGAAGCGGCTAAAACGGTAGGGGGTGAAGCGGGCAAGAAGGCTGGCGAAGCAGCAGGTAAGGCTGGTGAGGCCGCTAAGCAAGCTGGTGAAGCCGCTAAACAAGCTGGTGAAGCCGCTAAGAGCAAGACCGGTGAAGCGGCCAAAGATGCTATGAACAAAGCTGGCGAAGCTGCGGGTAAGGCCGGTGAAGCGGCTAAACAGGCTGGCGAAGCAGCCAAAGGTGCAGGGGACGCGGCAAAGGACTCTATGAAGAAAAACTAAGTTTCGGCTAGCGTAACGGTCGGCTAGCGTAACAGTAGGTGTTGCTTTATCAATGCAGTCGATCGAAGTTTTATGTCTCGACAACTAACGTTCTGATCACCCTAACTGTTCGATCACGCTAACTGTGTGTTACCTAGCTACGTTTTAGTTGACCAAATTTTTAGCTAAAACGGTTAACTGTATTAGTTAACAACTGTAGTTAACTAATACAGTTACAATCACGTTTTTGTTAACCTACGCCTATGTTTTGTTAACCTACGATCGGCCTGCGATCGTAGGTTATTGTTTTAGAACAATCTTCCAGAAAAAAGCCCTCCACCAGATACGGTGAGGGCAAAGAACTAGCCTTAATACAAAACTTTTTTTCTTTAAAGAGATTGTGCGATGGCTGATCAGTGACTCATTAAGGGATCTGTCAACCATCGACAAAAACGTGGGAAAGAACTGGACGGAGAATCAGAACTCAAATCAAAAAAGGATGTGGTGGAAAAATCAAAGGAAAAAGACAGAGAAAGATCAAAGGATGGAGAAAGATCAAAGGATGGAGAAAGATCAAAGGACAAAACCCTCCTCAGAAACAAAGATGCTTATCACAGTTTTTGCTTCCTTTAGGACTTGTTATCACTAGTATCCTGTGATTTAGGTCACAAGTCTTCCGTGGTTAAACGGACTTATTCATGAGGATCCTTTGAAGAATCAGGTGACTAAAGTCCTGATTTTCTAGGAGTGTTTTGGGCTTGGGGTAGGAATTTCGTAAAGTAAGTCGCCATTGGCTCAAATCTTTCATCAACCTTTTCCAGAAATTCGTTGATTTACCCTTGTCAAAAAAATCGCTGGCAAAAGTATTTTGATGTAGACAAGATTTTGGCAGCCCCCTGGTTTCAACGGTGTCAGCATTACCACGACAGTAGTGCCAGCATTACCAACACTGCCAAAATTACCAACAGTGTCAGCAGTGCCAGCGTTACCAACACTGCCAAAATTACCAACGCTGCCAACACTGCCAAAATTCCAGGGGGAGAATTGTCTGGAGGTGGGTTGTGCAATCCCTGAATCGCGATTAATCCAAGTTCGCAATTTCGATCGGCTCAATCGCCTCCGCCGGTTGGAACCCAAAGACCCGAGAATAGAAATAAAATTCGCCATCCAGTACCCGACGAATATTTTCCGCTTTACGGAATCCGTGCTGCTCCCCTTCAAACAGCACATAGGCAACGGGTAAGCCCTTCTGTTTCAGCGCTTCCACCATGCGCTCAGCTTGGTTAGGCGGAACAATTTTGTCTTCATCCCCCTGGAAGAAAATCACAGGGCAGGCGAGTCGATCGACAGCATTAATGGGCGATCGCTCCTGATATAACTGGGCTTCCTGGGGATAGGGGCCAATCAGACTGTCCAAATAGCGAGATTCAAACTTATGGGTGTCCTCCGCCAACACCTTGAGATCACTGACGCCATAGTAGCTAGCTCCTGCCTTAAACACCTTGTGAAAGGTGAGGGCACAGAGGGTGGTATAGCCCCCCGCGCTACCGCCATTAATCACCAAGCGATCGCCATCCACTTCCCCTTGTTCGGCTAAGTATTTTGCCCCATTGGCACAGTCATCCACATCCACAATGCCCCAGTTGCCATTCAACCGTTGCCGATAGGCCCGTCCATAGCCCGTACTGCCCCCGTAGTTCACATCCAAAACGGCAAAGCCTCGACTCGTCCAGTACTGAATGCGTAAATCAAAGGAAGCGCTGGTGGCCGCCGTGGGGCCGCCGTGACTCTTGACTAATAATGGTGGACGTTCCCCCGCTGGAGCCTGGTAGTCTTGATTGTTTGGTGGGTAGAAAAAGGCATGGGCGGTTAAACCGTGACTGGTGGGAAATTCGATCGGACGGGGAATGGATAAATAACCCGGATCCACCTTAAGTTCTGTTGCCCGTCTCACCACCTGCATCGTCTGGGCGACTAAGTCCACCCGAACAATGCAAGTCGGTTCCGTGGCCGATCCCCCTAGGAAAGCTACCCAATTGGGACTGGTTTGCACTCCGGTGATGCTGGTGTAGGGCGTTGGAATTTCGGTCAATACTAGGTCATCTAAATTGAGGTGCGCCAGATGGCTAATGCCTTGCTCGCTATAGGTACAAATCAGATCCCGATCGCTGGTAAACCCATAGTTCGACATGCCAAAGACCCATTGAGGCTGGCCAAATTCTGCATCTTTGGGAAAAAGAGCAGTGATTTCTGACGTGGTAGGCGACCAGCGATAGAGATTCCACCAACCGAGGCGATCGCTGACAAAATACAGTTGACCATCCGGCCCCCACTGCGGCTGAAAGATGGATTCCTCCGCACTCCCCGCTAAACATTCCAGATTGGCTAAGGTGCCGTCAGCTTGAAAGGTGCCGATCCAGAGTTCCGTGCCATCCCAGGGCATATTGGGATGGTTCCAAGTAATCCAGGCCAGGGTTGTGCCATCGGGACTTAGGGTGGGAGATGCATAGAAGTCATTGCCGCTGACCAGGATCGTTTGACGACCATCGGCCTGAATGGCCACGATCGTATTGCTGGCTTCTTGCGTATTACTAGCTTCCTGGCCTATTGGACGGTGATCCTCCCGAATGGCAATCCAGCGATCGCGGGGACGATCGGCAATCATATCGGCATAGCGCAAGTTTTCTTCGGTGGTAACGGCCTTAGGCGAGGCTGGATAGGTTTGGCAATAGAGTTGCTGATCCCGATAGTTTGTGAAATACATCACGCCATCCACAACCCGGTAGGCTCCACCGCCGTACTCATGGACACGGGTTCGTACATTGAAATCCGCTGGCGTTATTTCTACCAGGTCTCCGCTGGCCGTTTGCATCATGACGACATTGCGCCCACCTTCCGTCGGACGGGACTCGCTCCAGTACAGGTTGGCTCCATCTAGACACAATTGGCCAAGACCGATCGACCCCGCCACGATCAAATCTGAGGTAATCGGCGATTTCCATTCACCAAAGGGAACAATTTTTTGAGCTGTCATGGGCAGTGCATCTCCAAACAATGAGCAATGGCTACGATCACGGTTGAATCTGGCGGTTGAATCTGGCGGTTCAATCTGTTGAATCTGCGGTTGAGGCCATCGAAAACAATCTGATCCCCAGTTAGAATAGCCCCTACCTTGGAAGGCAGCGGATGGCGCTCCTCCGGCGAAAAGGCAGAATCCCTGCGGATCTTATTGATTAGATATGTTACGGTATTAGCTAGAGATATTAAATTCGGTTGGGTCGTTTGTTTCAGGAAAGGCTGTTCTCGATCGTCTGAATCGCCATCGAGTGCAGCTTGTGCTTCGTCGGCTGTCGCGATGCGCCCCAAGCATGGTTTAACACCCAGTTCAAGATCGTCAGTTCACAAGATCGTCAGTTCAGCAGTTTCTAGCAGGCATTTCTCCCGAAGCTTAACCATCTCTTTTTTCTTTCCAGTTGTGGAGATTTGCGATGTCGATTTATGTAGGCAATCTTGCCTATAGTGTGACTTCTGAAGAAGTGACCACGGTGTTTGCGGAATACGGTACGGTGAAGCGGGTACAAATTCCTATCGATCGTGAGACCGGTCGAGCACGTGGGTTTGGCTTTGTGGAAATGGGGAGCGAGGAAGAAGAAGCTGCCGCGATCGAAGCCCTAGACGGTGCAGAGTGGATGGGGCGAGATATGCGGGTGAGCAAGGCAAAACCCAAGGAAGATCGTCCTCAAGGCGATCGGCCCCAAGCGGGTGGAAACCGAGGGAGCTGGTCCAATGCTGGTTCCGGCGGTGGCGGTTACTCCCGTCGTTACTAAATGCCTCGTGATTGAATCCATGGGTTCCTAAGATTTTGGATCCCGAACCTAGATCCCGAACCTGGATCCCTAAGTCGGTTGACTCGCTGGACGAGATCACTCGCTGGACGAGATCATTTGTGATGAGGCGCTGAATAGCGTCTCTCTTTATTTGAAGCAAATTTAAGGTTGAGGCAAATTTAAGGTTGAGGCAAATTTAAGGTTGAGGCAAATTTAAGGTTGAGGCAAATTTAAACTTGCAACTGGGTTTGACTGTGTAACTGGGTTTGACTGTGTAACTGGGTTTGACTTTTAGGCTAGGGCTTAGGCTGGCTGCATGCGATCGCGGATTGACAACGAGATTTTATACCTGCATTACGAAGATGTCCCCACTTACAAAAAAGATGGGTCTGTGGTTCGCAATAGCTACTTCTGGGCGTTGAAATCGATCGCGGGACGGGCAAGGCGCGATCGGGAGTGGGAATTTGAACCCGAAGTCTGGTTTGCCTTAGCGCGTATGCTGCTTTCCTTTGCTGAGTCGGGTTATTTAGGCTTTCGAGAAACCCTGTTGGAGTTTCCTCCGGACACTCCCATTCCCGATGTTTTGAGATCGATCGCCACTTGGGAGTAGTGGGTGGAGTAATGGGTGAGGGGGTGTTTAGTGACCCTGGTGTTTAGTGACCCTGGTGTTTAGTGACCCTGGAGCCGTCTCATTTCAGGTCTCATTTCAGCAAACTAAAAATCGATCGTGCCGCCCGATCGCAGACACCGGGTTCCCCTAAGCTCTGACGCACCTCAACGTAGTCCTGTAGCATTTTCTGCCGTGCTTCACCCTGTAGAAGCTGAACTGCGTGGTGGTAAAGGGCTTCGGCGGTGACTTGGTCTTGCAACAATTCCGGGACCACGGCTCGCATGGGGACTAGGTTAACGGGCGATGCAAAGGAAATTTTGAGCTTAATCACATAACGAGCCAGCCACGCCGTGAGCGCACTGAGGCGATAAATCACCACCTGTGGCACATTCAACAATGCCATTTCTAGATTAGTCGTGCCCGATTTGGTTAAAGCTAAATCCGCTGCGGCGATCGCCACTTGATTGAGCTCCTTGGGGACGATCGTGGCCCGTAGCCCATAGGCGGCAATAGCCTTCTCCAGAGCAGGTCGATAGCGATCGAGGGCCAAGGGAACCCAAAAATGGATCTGCGGAAACTGCTGTTGTAGCCGTTGGGCCGCAGTAAACATCGGGGGAAGTAGGTACTTCAATTCCTGCTTGCGCGAGGCCGGGGACAGCACCACGGCCCAGTCTTGATCCGCAATACCCAATTTATTCCGAGCGTCTTCTCGACTCGGGGATATTTGCAAGCGATCGACTAAGGGATGCCCGACCCATTCCACCGTTGCCCCCTGCTTTTCGTAATAGCGTGCTTCCTCTGGAAAGATGGCCAGTAAGCGATCGGTAACGGCTCTGATCTGCTGGGTGTTGCGATCGTTGAGTGACCAAACCCATTCCTGGGGGGCAATGTAGTAGACGATCGGCAACTTGGGAAACGACTGACGGACAAAATGGCCCACACTCAGGTTTGCGCCCATATAGTCAATCAAAATTACCAAGTCCGGTGGATGTTCCAGCAAATACCGTTTGGCTTGGCGTTGTAGTAACAGTGTGGGCAAGATGTAGGGCAGCGCTTCAAAAACACCGATCGAACCGATGGCGCTGGTATTACCCAGCAGCGTTGCACCTGCCGCTGCCATACGATCGCCGCCGAGGGCGATAATCTCAAGATCAATCCCCTGGGCCTGGGCTTGGCGGTACAGTGCTTCCACCAACATGGCCCCTTGGAGATCGCCGGACACTTCGCCCGTGCTCATAAAAATTCTGCGTTTCACAGATGGATGCCCCAACTTAGCTTCTTCCAGGAACCAACCCACGACGCCCCGGTAACTGAGACATCAAGATAAATTGGCGAAGATGCCGCAGGTAGTCATTATCTGGGAGCGTTTCCAACTGCTCCACGGCTTGGGCAAAGGTGGTTTGCGATCGATACAGGAGACGAAACGCTTGTTTCAATGACTTCAACACCTCTCCATCTTGCAAATCCGCAACCCCAGCCCGTTGCAGTCCAATCAGATTGAGCGATCGCACGCGGGAAGGATTACCCTCGATCATCATGTATGGCGGCACATCCCGATCGATACGCGCCATGCCACCCACCATGGCTAACCGGCCAATCCGCACAAACTGGTGCACCCCCAAAACCCCACTCAGTCGCGCCTGGGACTCGATATAGACATGGCCTGCTAGGGCGACGGAATTGGCAATAATCACATGATCTTCAATCACACTGTTGTGGCCCACATGGGTATAGGCCATTAGTAGATTGTTATTCCCAAGACGGGTGACATCATCGTCATGGGTTGGGCGGTGAATCGTCACGTATTCCCGAATTTGATTGCCATCACCAATCCGCACAGGACCACAGGATCCGTCATACTTCAAGTCTTGGGGTTCCAGCCCGATCGCCGCCCCTGGAAAGATTTGATTGCGTTCCCCCACCCGCGTATCCCCGTCTAGGACCACATGAGGCCCAATGACGGTGCCTGCTCCGACCTTAACTTTGGCTCCAATAACAGCATATGCCCCTACTTGCACAGTTGGATGTAATTCAGCACCAGGATGGATAACAGCAGTCGGGTGGATTAGGGTTGCCATATCAGCTATGCGTGGTGAATATTGCCGGAACGAACAGGCTAGCTTGAGGTACGGCCTCAGCAGTCTTCCACTCAGCCAGGATTGCCAAACATGACCGGTTGGAGTGCTGCCTCAAGTTAACAAGCGTCGGCAGTTGGAAGGGAGGAAGGTGTAAGGAGCAAAGAGAACTGGTAAGCCAGTGAGCCTATTCTAGACGGATAAGTCCTGAAGACCACCCGTCATTCGCGGTGCTCCCTGTCAGGAGATCTGCGATCGGCCAACCCACTGTTGCGGCCCCATTCGGATTGAACTGCTTGATTGAACGCCGGGTTGAACTGCTTGGTTAAACTGCTTGGTTGAACTGCTTGATCAAACGACCTGATTAAACTGCCGGGTTACACTGCCTGAAGGAGGTTATTGACAAATCCTGCGTACAGCCTGGATGGAAACCCAAACTCGTTCAGTGGACTCGTTACATAGACACGCTCAGGGCGCAAAACCAGCGGTTAGGCATTCATTGCGTTCGGCAGGGCGGAACGATTAGGCAACCGTGAGAATGGGAACTTGACTTAACCATTCGTGTGAGGGTTTGGCAAGAGATTAGCGGAAGTTAGTCTACTAATGCAAACATTAATTCACCTTCGCAGGCCAGTTGTCCATCCACTTCAGCACGACCTTGCATCTTCCCAAATCGACGGCCCTTCACCGACAACAGTTCCACCGTCATAACCAGTTGGTCGCCTGGCACAACCGGGCGACGGAATCGCACTTTATCAATTCCCGCAAACATAAACAGTCCATCGGGGACATCCGCCATTTGGGTCAAGACAATACCACCAACCTGCGCCATCGCTTCTACGATCAAAACGCCCGGCATGATGGGACGACCGGGAAAATGGCCTTGGAACTGCGGCTCGTTAAAGGAAATATTCTTAATCCCCACTGCAAGCTTGCCGGGAACAAAATCAATGATTCGATCGACTAAAGCAAAGGGATAGCGATGGGGCAAGAGCTTATGAATCTCTTCCACAGAAAAAGTGGTTTTCATGGGCGCAGGTTCGGAGGTCGTCTCAGCCGGTTTAAGGTCAGTCAGGATGGTCATTGGATTCGGTTTTGGATACACAGAACGAAGCGAAACTAACGAGCTAGCCTGGATTCACGATCGCCGCGAGTTGCTGGGCCAGCTGGGTATGCAGGTGATGACTCGCTTTGTAGGCTAAGTAGTGAGCCTTGGGCAAATATCCCACCAAGCTTAAATCCCCTACTAAGTCTAAAAGCTTATGACGGACTGGCTCATTTGAAAATCGTAATGGCGGATTTAACCACCCAGTTTGGCTACAAACCAAGGCATTTTCCAAACTGCCCCCTTTGATTAATCCCGCCGCTTGGAGGTGCTCAATTTGATGGGCAAGGCCAAAGGTACGGGCTGGGGCAATGTCCTGGAGAAAGGAACATTGACTGGGAGCCCAACTATGCCACTGATTCCCGATCGCTGGAACGTCAAAATCAATGCCATAGCTAAAGCGCAACTCTGGTGCAGGTAGGGCTGCGACGAAAGCATCCCCCTGGCGTACCCAGATCGGTTCTGTCAGCTCCCACTGGGGGCGAGGGGCGGATTGAACCGCCACACCCGCTTGGGTGATTGCCGTGGCCCAATCCTGGGCAGAACCGTCCAGGAGGGGCACTTCTCCACCATCAATTTCCAGGTGGACGTTATCAATGCCGAACCCAAAGAGGGCAGCGAGTAAATGCTCCACTGTGCGGACTTGGGCCGTTCCCGCAACCAGTTCCGTGGAGAGAACGGTTTGCTGCACAGCGGACACCTGGGCTGGAATGGTGGGTGCGTTCGGTAAATCGGTGCGGACAAAGCAACGACCCGTCCCCGCTGGCGCTGGCACGAGGCGCACAGTCGTGGTCACACCGGAATGCAGACCCACCCCTGTGCAGGCGATCGCCCGGGCGATCGTGCATTGGCGATCGCCCAGGAAGCAGTCCTCGGAACCCATCTCGTCTGAAGCCTGAGCCAGCATGGCCGATGGGTTGGTCCCAGCCTCTTCCATTTAGAAACGCTCCCCGATGCCAAAGTGCAGACGACTATCTCCTTGGTCATTGAACCCATAGTCTACACGAATTGGGCCGAGGGGAGACTGGACCCGAACGCCTAAACCGTAGCCAATCCCGCTTCCTGGCTTGCCCCGTAGCCCCGCAGGATTACCTTTGACGCTATCTCCGGTTCCCAAGTCCGTGGCTGCATCCACGAACAATGCCCCGGAAATGATCGAGAACAGGGGGAAGCGATATTCCGCAGAGGCTTGTAGGAAACTCTTGCCGCTGCCCACATCCCCTTCCTCAAAGCCCCGGACGGAGTTACTGCCGCCCAAGGAGAAGGCTTCGTAGGGCGGTAAATCGCCGAGAACGGTGCCACCTTGGATGTTAAAGGCAAAGGTTTGGGGACAATCCACCAGTTTTGGATCCTTAGTTTGACAGCCCTTGGTGAATTTGGTTAACCGGGTGGGGATGTAGAAGCTGTAGCTTCCCCGCAGGCGGTTGAACAGGATGCTGCCTTGCCCGATCGGGATGGATTGTTCAGTCCCAAACCGCAGAACGGAACCCCGCGTAGGTTTCAGGGCATCGTTGCGGGTGTCCTTGACAAAGCCGAGCTGGACGGTGAGCAGGTCATCGGTGCCTGCGCCACTAAAGCTGAGATCTCGCCCAAAGCCGACGGTTTGACCGGCCTCGTTCACCAACGGTGTATTTTCTTCAACCTTGTCACCATCGGCATTTTGAATTTTCACCCGTTGGTATTGCAAGCCCAGGGACGCCGACCAGGGAGAGCGCTTGAAGACATCCTTGGACAGTGGCCGAGAGAAGCTGATGCCGCCCCCGGTGCGGACAACCCGAGGCCGATCGCGATCGCCGCCGTTGAGAATCCGCACTTCATCTTCGCCCCCGTCAAAAATCAGGGAAATGCTGCGACGACGGAAGCCATTGATGGTGTAGGAGGTGCGATAGGGATCGCCCGCAATCCAAGGATCGGAGAAGCTGGCATCAAACAGCAGTTCCCGTTGCCCCACTTGCAGTTCAGCCCCGAGTTTTTGGTTGTTGCCGCCCAGGTTTTGCTGCTGGTAGCTGACGGTTCCGAACAGGCCGCTGGCGGAACTAATCCCTGCCCCTGCGGCGATCGATCCAGTGTTACGCTCAACCACGTTGACATTGACGATCGCTTTTTTGGGATCGGAACCTGGGTCGAGGGACAGCTTCACATCTTCAAAAATGCCGACGCCAAAGACCCGCTGCAAGTCCCGTTCAGCGGTCTTGCGGTTAAACACCTGTCCCGGTTTGGTTTCCATTTCCCGCAGGACAATAAATTCGCGGGTACGGCCCTTGGGTTTGCCATTTTTGTCGAGCTGTTCTTCGCCTTCTTTGTTTAAGAAGCGCACGCGGACGGACTCAATATCCCCTTCCGCAACTTGCAGGGTGACGGTGCCATCGGGATCCACCTTGGGCAGATCAACCACCTGCGCTAGGACATAGCCTTCGTCCTGGTAGCGTTTGGTGAGATCCTGGATGCCCCGTTGCAGGTTGCGGTAGTTGAGGGTGGATCCGTACTGTTCTTGGAAAACTTTGTCTACATCCGCCTGTTTGACGATCGAGCTGCCTTCAATGCGCACCCCTTTCAACGTCGGGTTCGGTTGCACGTCAAAGACCACACGAACGCCCAAGGACGTATCTTCTGGCTTGGCTTGGACGTTGGCAAAAAAGCCCGTCGCAAAGATGGCATTGATATCTTCTTGCAACTGCGATCGGGTCGTTGTCTGACCGGGCCGGGTGCGAATGACGCGATAGACCTCATCTTCCAGGTTGCCTGTGGCTCCGGTCACTTGCACTTCTGCGACCAAAACTCGCGGTTCCGGCTGTTCGCCTGCGCTGGGAGCGGGCTGACCCGCAGGCGGTTGCCCCGTGGGTAAGGGTGGCGCTTGGGATGGGGTTGGCGTGACCTGGGGCGTGGTTTGAGGCGCAACTTGAATGGTGGGATCCTGGGGAGTCGTAGGAACCGGAGCCTCGGGTGTAATTTTGATCTGATTGGGGGTTTCCTGCTCGGGAATGCCCCCCTGGGCGATTAACAGCGCAGCGACTTTGGGTTTAACTTGGGGTTCAACAGCGTCCACCGGGGCTGCTTCGATCGCTTCAGTGTCAACGATCACTTCAGGAATGGCGGAGGCAATCTTCGGAACCGCCGTCTTAGGCTGTCCTGCCTTCGGTGAGAGCGCTTTGGGGGCAATCGCTTTAGATTCAGCCCCCTGCACTTCAGAACTCGGTTGACTCGGTTCCCGATCGGTCTGGGTCGGTACCCCGGTCAATTTCACCGTATCTTCAGCGGAGGCTGCTTGGGCCGCTGAGGAATAACCAAAGCTTGCAGTGGCTGCAAGCGCCGCTAGCCAAACGGGAGAGAATCTCAGATAACGCACGATCGAGTTGCTCCTTACACCAACACCAATCCAAACAACACAATACCAAGAAAGGATAAGGGGAAATGCTCAGAAAAGCTATTCTGTTCCACTTCACCCGACCTAAACCGCTTGGCCGAGGACTCGATCCAACACCTGACGATAGCCGCCTTCGACATCGCCCAAGTCCTGACGGAAGCGATCCTTGTCTAGGACGCGCTTTTGTGGATCGGGTTCCCCTTGCTTCCATAACCGGCAGGTATCGGGGCTAATTTCATCGGCCAGCAGGATTTGACCCGTGCGATCGCGACCAAATTCCAGCTTGAAGTCCACGAGGGTAATTTCGCACTGATTGAAGAAATCCCGCAGCACGTCGTTGATGGTCAAGGCCAGACGGGTCAAGGTTTCGACTTCTTCCGGGGTGGCGAGGTTGAGCAGCCGCAGGCGATCGGGCGTCAGCAACGGATCACCCAAGGCATCATCCTTAAGGTAGAACTCGACGAGGGGGGGCTGAATGTTGGTGCCGAGGGCCAAGCCGGTTTGCTTGCAGAGGCTACCGGCGGCAATGTTGCGCACGACGACTTCCAGGGGAATAATCGTCACGGCTTTGACCAGCATTTGGGTGGGGGATGGCAGGCTGATGAAGTGGGTGGGAACGCCTTTGGAGGCCATCAGTTTAAATAAGTGGGCAGAGATGGCGTTGTTGATTTCGCCTTTACCTCGGATGCTGCCTTTTTTCTGGGCGTTGAAGGCGGTGGCGTCATCTTTAAAGAAGGTCAGTAATTGATCGGGGACATCCGTTGCGTAGAGAATTTTTGCCTTCCCTTCGTAGAGTTTTTCGCCCAACTTAATCTCCGCTGGAGCATTGTCGCGATTATCATCAACTGGGGCATCAACTGGGCTAGACATAGAAAAGCCACCTTCAACTGGAGCGTCAATACAGCGTCAATTATTTTAACGCTCTCAGTCCCGATTCCAAGGAGAGTTTCCCTTTCTTCCCCAGATTGAGGCGCTATTCTATGGGGGCAGTCGTTCGGGGGGCAGCGTTCGGGGGGGCTCTAATATTTGGAGAGGTGGCGTAGACCGAAGTAGATGCCGACTAGCCCAAGCGGAATGAGAAAGAAGAGGGGATAGGTGGTCAATAGGTATGCAAACCCGATCGAAGCCCAGATCAACGCAAAGATAAACAGCGTCAGAAGCACGCCATAAATCTGCATCCGGGTTTTGAGGCTGAGGTGGCTCCAGAAGGTTTTGGGTTGGGATGGGGATCCGTTGTTGGTGAAGGTTTGCCCTGAGTAAGTATGGTGGGCGTGAGGGGAGTAGGCTCCTGGGTTGGCTTGGCTGCCTGGACTACCGGTCGATCGAGTTTGGGGGGGGGTGGGGCGTTGGGAGGGGCGTTGGGAATAGGCTTGTTGGGCAAGGGCTTGCTGTGTGAGCAGGGGCTCTAGGGACTCGTAGGCGAGGTTGATTTGTTTGAGTTTCTCTTCGGCTTTTTGGCGGAGGCGGGGATTGTGGGAGAAGCGATCGGGGTGCCAGACCTGGACGAGGTCTTTGTAGGCTTGTTTGAGGTCGTCTGGAGAGACGGGGGGATTGAGTTCTAGTACTTCGTAGCACTGTCGAATGTTCATAGAAATCCCCTAGTCACTCACCCCTAAACTCCATTGCACCGCATTCCTAGCGTTCCCAGAAGTGTAGGCGACTTTGCACGATCGAGCGTTTCACGCCTAACCCATGATCAATTTCCACACTAAGCCAACCACAAGGGTGGCTAGGGCTGCAAAGCTAAGGACGATGAGCAGGAGAACGATCGCAAGGACGAAGATGAAGCGGCGATCGACTTTGCGTTGCAGGGTGCCGTTGGTGACGTGGGATTCCAGGAGGGCGACGTTGCGGCTGTTGGATTTCCAAGCGAAGTCGAACAGATCTCCCACGACGGGAATGGCTCCGACGCTGGAATCGAGCAGAATGTTTAGCACCATGCGGATCAGGGTGGATTTGGGCACTCCGAAGCGGGCGGCTTCCAGAACAATGTAGGCGGACACCACAATGCCAACCATATCGCCACCGCCGGGAAGGAGACCGAGCAACGGATCCAGGCCAACTCGATAATTAGTGCCGGGAATGGCGATCGCGTTATCGAGCAGTTGTCCCACAGCGCGGACTCGTTGCAGGGCTTGGTCGCGGGAGGCCATTTTTTCGAGGGAATGCATGGTGGCAGGGGGGATGATGACTTCCCTCCAGAATAGCGGATTTTATTGGTTGGGGCGATTGGGCGAGAAGTTGCGCTGGGAGGGTTGATGCAGCCAATGGAGATCGGGGCTGATGGGGATGAGGCCGCCGGGGTTGAGGGGAAAGAGGTTGCCGTAGTAGTCGCGGCGGATGGTTTCGAAGTCGCAGGTGTCGGCGATGCCGGGAAGTTGGTAGAGGTCTTGGACGTAGCCGCGCAGGTGGGGATAGTCCTGGATGCGACGGTAGCTACATTTGAAGAGGCCATGGTAGGCGATGTCAAAGCGGATCAGGGTGGTGAAGAGGCGCACGTCGGCGAGGGTGAGGCGATCGCCGCAGAGATAGGGCTGGGTGGCGAGGCTGGCGTCGATTTCATCTAAGGTGCGGAAGAGTTCGGTGACGGCTTCTTGGTAGGCGGTTTGGGTTTGGGCGAAGCCACAGCGATAGACGCCGTTGTTGACGGTGTTGTAGATTTTATTGTTCCAGGTGTCAATCGCCGATCGTTGGTCTTCGGGATAGAGATCGATTTCGGGATTGGTTGCTAAGGAATTAAATTCACTGTTTAAGATTTCGATGATTTCTGAGCTTTCATTGTTGACGATCGTGTTGGTTTTTCCATCCCAGAGGACGGGGACGGTCGATCGGCCTGGGTAATCGGGTTGGGCGATTTGGTAGAGTTGTGCCAAGCTCTGACATCCAGCAAAAGGTTCGAGAAAAATCCAGCCCCCGTTTTCTGGGGAGGGTTGGACAATGACGATCGAGATGGCGTCTTGCAATCCTTTGAGGACGCGCACGATTAGGGTTCGGTGCGCCCAGGGGCAACCCATGCCGACGATGAGGCTGTAGCGATCGGGGGCTGGGGGGAAGCGGGCGTCGGGTTGGGCGGAGATGCGATCGCGGAATTGGCTGGTGGGGCGTTGGTAGGCTCCGGAGGTGCTGCGGGGTGCCATTTGGGACATCATGGTTTGCCAGAGGGTTGTCCAAACCCAGCGGCCTGTTTGGATGATGAGTTTGGGGGGAAGTGCTTTTTTCGCCATGGGGACTGAGTTGTTGGGGCTAGCAATACAATCTAATCCACTTAGTTTAAACCATAGCTTTCCTATCCCAACTGAGAGAATGGTAATAGTAATGTCTCTTCAATCTCCTGTCTCACTTGTGGGCTGACACTGCATTCACCATTCAGACAATCTACTAGAAACTTATTTGTATCATAGTATTGATTTAGCTCATACTCTTGTGATTTTTTAAATCGCCAATTATGACTAATATTATGATGCTCTTTAAGGATCGTTTCATATTCCCGAACCCAATTATCACTATAACACTTCCACCAAATTCGAAAATTTTCTTGGTTATTCTCAGAATACTCCGGAATTCTTTCTTTAAGAGTTACTAATTTAATGTATAAATCATAATCGCGATCGTGGGCGAGGCTAAGGGCGCGATCAAGGGCACTGGCAAAATCTTGGATAAAGTTAAGGTCGAAGTCATCGTCAAGATCAATGGCAAGGTTGCGGGTGTGGTTGAAGGCAAGGTCGTGTTTAAGGGCATGCTCAAAGTCGGATTTGAGGGCGGAGTCAAGCTTGCAAGCAAGGATAAAGTTTTGGTCAAGGGCAAAGTTGAGGTTAAAGTCAAAGGCAAGAGCAGAGTCGAGGGTAAAGGCAAAATCACGGGCAAGGTCGAAGTCGAGGTTGAGGGCAAAGTCGAGATCACGGGTAAGGGCAAAGTAGAAGGCTCGAACAGCAGCAGGTTTGTAGGGAGTATTTGCTGATCGTGCTTTCCCATCCACCCATTTCAGAAATTTCTGAAGTTTTGGATCTCCAGCAAGTAATTCATCAATTTGTCGTTTTATCCGTAAGAGCAGTTCATCCGGATGTTCCATGCGGCTGAGTGCTAGGTGAAACACCTCTCGCCAACGTTTATCTGTGATAGAACCTAAAAGTGCTTGTTTATCCAGCTTAGTTAATTCCCGAGCCACAAAGTATTCCTGGAACGTTAGGTGGGAGAAGGAATAGACTGTATTCGCTCTCCGAATTAGCAGTCCATTACATTCTTCAATCGTTTTAAGAATGGATTCACTGTCTAACTGGGAGACATCGCAATGTGAACTGATCAAAGCATGTAATTCGGATTGTTCAAATAGAACAAAGTTTCCTTCTTGCTGAAATTTATATAACGCTAAAGCTCCCAGTAAATCTTGTTTTTCCTCTAAGGTTAGGTTGTGATAGTAGTCGCTTCCCCAAGTACGTGGTCGCAAATCTCGCTGTTGATCCCACTTTTCCAAGAGAAGTTCAATTCCTTTTTGGTAGAGTTGGCCCCGTCGGGCGGGCAGGTCTTCAGAATCGCGAAATACCAGGCAAGTTAGTCCCAGTAGAATCGGTGTAATCGCTAGTTCCCGGATGGGAGGATACTGCTCCAGCGTTGTTAGAAATTTCTCAGTTTGCTGCTCAGCACTGGCCGGATTATCTGCCCTAAACCACTTGCGGGCAAAAGCTTCCACCTGATTACGGGCAGAAGGTTCCACCTGATCTGGATTAAAATCCGCTACTTCCAAAAATGCAAAATTCCCCAAGTTATATTCCACTGTCTGGGTTCGACAGGTGACAATCATGCCGACTTGGTAGTAATCTTGCGCAAATTGCTCGATCTCTTGCTTTACCGACTTCTGAAATTGCTCTGGCACCTCATCCAGTCCATCCAGCAACAGCAACACTCGCCCTGAATTTAAGATCTCCCCTAAGGTTTGCTGATCTACCCACCATTCCTGTTGCAAGCGTTGCTCTAGGTTGAATTCCGCTGTTTGAATATTCCGCAACAAAACCAAACTCGGGATCCGATCGGCAAAAATCTCCCCTAAACAGCAACCGACCATCAACCGCTGCATAAAGGTAGACTTCCCGGAACCCGGCTTACCCACAATCACCGATCGACGATAGCGATTTTCCTTTACCGTCTCCTCGCCATCCCGCCGATCGCTCTCCCGTTGCCCCATAGCCACGCGATCGTTCTTGCGATCGTAAGTCCGCAATATATTTATGGCGTTATCTTGATAATCCGCACTTAAGCGCGTCAGAACATAGACATCGACGTAGAGATCCTGCACGTCCACCTGTTGGTGTGTCAGGGGTAAGCGAATTTGCCCATATAGGTTAATCAATTTCGGGCATTGTCGTGCTCGAATTTCTTGGATCCGCTGGCTGATGCGATCGATAGGTTCTGATAACTTTGGGGAGGATGGAGCGATCGTTGCAGGTTCAGCCACAGGTGACCATCGTTTGTATCGTTCAATCAGAATGTCCTTTAATCGAGATTCTTTGACGGGGCCAACATCGTGAATATTGAACTTGCCATAAATCCCAGTGAGCCGAGTACGGACAGCACCTTCAGTCACTCCCAAGCTCATGGCAATCTGTACGCGAGTCTTCCCTTGCCCAAACAGCAAGTGGAAAACTTCTTTTTGTTTATCAGTTAACTTCTTTTCCTTGGCAATTGCATCTAGGAAGTCTGCGGGGAAAGACATCGTAGGTTCATAGCAGGTCACATTAATGCTAGTTTAACGACTTTTCTTCTGACGCAATCACCCTAGTTGGCAGACGAAGTCAGGCTAAGTCACGTCAAGTCAGCCAAATCAGGCTAAGTCAGGCTAAGTCAGTTTTCAAGTCAGTATAAGTCAAGGAAATAGGTCTGGAATGGCTTGTGTTCAATGGATTTAGACAAGCAAGTTGAGGTTCTAAATCATGAAACTGCATAACGCAATCACCCGCACTCAGAAAACCAGCCCTACTCAATCAGTTCCCGAAAAATCGATCGACAAGAAAAAGTGGCTCAAAGTGATCGAATTTGCCGTCGTTGGATTTGCCACCTGGTGCGATCCCACCGCAGGCGGACTGATCTTTCTGCTCCGGTTCTGCTTCCAAATTCTACAAGCCCTACAAAACGATCGCCCCAAGTAACACTGCGCACAACGCAATCAAGCGATCGGAGGGCACCTGTCCTTCGATCGCTTGCAAGTCAAACATAGCAGTTATTAAATGATTGAACCAAGCAATTCCAACAAGGTATTAGAAGCCAGGAATTAAACCTCTGCCGTCGCAGCGATCGTAGCTTCCATCTTTGCCCCAGCTAGAGTCTCAGCCTGCAATCGCGCTTCCTCCGCCAAGAACGCCGCTACTTGCGCTTCAATTTGCTCCTTCACGATCGTGCGATACTCCAGAAAATGTTCAATCTGGGCACAGACCGACAGGTAACTACTCACCCCACCGGGATTGTATTTAAGCATTTGGCTGAGGTTCCACCAGAATTTCCACCGCGTCGATCGCACAACCCCCTGCCGCCAAGCGATCGTCAGCAACGCCCGGATCGCCACCCAAGTCACACGCTTGCTATTTCCACTAATTTCCCGAGTCCGAATTTTCTTAGGATAGGTCGCCTCACCCAACAGACGGTAGTGGCGATAGGTGCGATCGAGAAACGCCGATGGTTCATACAGCCGCCAGAAAGCATCAACATATTCCCCCGCAATATCCTCCAGAGGCCGCGTCGGCACAAAATTCATCAGCGTTGTTTGATTAATATTCGCCGATCGACTGCGTAACCGATCTTCCTTAATTAAACGATGCCACAACGCCGTATCGGGCAACGCTTGCAACATACTGAACAATGCCGTCGGAATCGAGGTCTGCTCAACAAACTGAACAATACGATCGCCCGCACCCTTCGCCTCACCATCAAATCCAATAATAAATCCCGCCATTACCCGCAATCCTGTCCGCGTAATCGCCAACACCGCATCGCTAAGAGAATCACGAGTATTTTGGTGCTTTTGGGTCAAGGTCAGACTGGCTTCATCGGGCGTTTCAATGCCCAGAAAAACCGCCCCAAAGTTGCAAGCCACCATTTGCTCCATCAATTCCTGATCTTGCGCCAGATCGACCGATGCCTCGGTGGCAAAGGAGAACGGATATTCATGGGCCACCATCCAAGGCAATAACTCTTTGAGAAACAGTTTGACATTGCGCTTATTGCCAATGAAATTATCATCCACCATGAAAATGCTGCGTCGCCAGCCTAACTCATAGAGACGATCGAGTTCGGCAATCAGTTGTGCAGGGGATTTAGTACGAGGTTTGCGACCATAGAGCACAATAATGTCACAAAATTCGCATTGAAACGGACACCCGCGCGAAAATTGCACCGACATTTCCGCATACGCATCAAATTCCAACAGATCAAACCGAGGAATGGGGGTGCCAGTCACATCCGGCTTTTCCCCATTGGCGCGAAAGGTTCCCCTGCGTTGTCCTTGCTCGATCGCTGCAACAAACAGCGGCAACGTAATTTCACCCTCATCTAGGATCAAAAAGTCAGCCCCAGCCTCAGCCGCATCTTCCGGCAAAGCAGTGGGATACGGCCCACCCACCGCAACGGATTTATTGCGGCGCTTGGCTTCCCGGATTTGACTGAGCAAATCTTCTTTCTGAACAATCATCGCAGACAAGATAACCATGTCTGCCCAGTCCCATTCCGCCTCCGTGACCGTGCGAATATTGCGATCGACCAGCTTGTATTCCCAGGTTTGGGGCAAAATCGCAGCAACGGTGACTAACCCTAGTGGCGGCAGCATGGCTTTGCGCCCCACCAAGGCTAGGGTTTTCTCAAAGGACCAAAAACTTTTGGGAAACTGCGGATAGAGCAAGAGAACGTTCATCTGAGCCTCACGGAAAACAATGGAGACAAGATCTGTCAGCAACCACCCTCAGCTTAGGTGTTTTACGGAGGTTCTGGGAAAACATTAAGAAAATCTGATGATCCTAGTAGCTCGATCGATATTAAGGGCGGCGATCGCGCTTGGGCTAAGGACAGTGGCGTAATGCTCCTGATCACTCCCCCGATCGCTCAAATTAACACCTACCGATGGCGGAATCGTGCGATCGAAGGACAGGTGCCATTCGATCGCTTGCGACGGCAGCGTAACAGTAGTTGAATAAAGACATCAAGAGGTGGATTCAAATTGTATGAATCAGGATTGTATGAATCAGGATTTACAAGCTTTTCTCATTGGCGTACTGGTGTTGCTGCTCTACCTGATCTTCTCAGCGATGACGGAAATGGGAACGAAATGGCCAGGACGGAGGGGAGAGGAGGAGGAGGAAGGGTAGGAGGCTTAGGGGAAGGTGATTTTGTAGAGGTTAAATAGGGGGCCGGGTTGTTGTTTTTGAATTTTAGCCCCGATCGATTTAATCAACGCTTCCCATTTGCTCAATGGTTCTAGGAACACTTCTGCGCCCAGATAGGTTTCCAAAATTGCCCAATTTTCCGCCAACTCCGTTTCAGGATTCAGCAAATCAAAAACAAAGCTGCCACCAGGTTTCAGTGATTTCTTAACGACAGTCAATACCGCTTCCCAGTATTCGATCGAATAATAACAACTGAACCCCGTCGCGATCGCGCTATCGAATTGCACCTCATTGTAAGCACACACATGGGCTGGCGCATAGGCAACTCCCTTGAAAAGCTTGGAGTTGAGTTGCGAACCTCGGGAATCCAGAAATTCCTTGGCAAAGGTACTGACTTCCTGCCCGTAAAAATAAGCATCCCAGTCACGCCAGCAGGGGTAGACCAGAAAACTCAAGCCACAACCCAAATCCAAAATGCGATCGTTCTTCTTCGGTTTCATCAAGTCCCAAAAGGGCGAAGTCAGCTTCGGTTGCAACTTCCCAGCAGCCCACTCCTGGAAAATTGGCATCGACTCCACTTCCGGCGGCAGGTTAAAGGGTTCTCGACGAAATTCCCGATCGAATCGTTGCGCGATCGCTTGGATTGAGGGTTGCCATTGATCGACTGGAATGCTCATTCAGTTGTGGATAACGAGTATGGGTAAATCTTGACCGTTCGGTAGATGAAATGCTGGAGAGCCTAGCCTTTCAGCGCTTTATTGAAATTTTGACGATAGGATTTATTGACAGCAAAGAACAACGGCCACAGTAGCGTTAAAGGCACTTTATTATCCTGGAAGTTAGTACGCTGAAAACCAGTCCAAAACTTCCAAGCCCCTCCCGCATAAACGCCCAAAACCAGTAGCTCTAAGATTCCCATGGATTTTCTCCAGCATTTTCTATGAATTGTTTATTTGCTCTATCTTATCTCGCTTGATTTCGGAAGGGCAAGCGACCCGTTACCTATGGTTCCGTTACCTATGGTTCCGTTACCTATGGTTGGTAGCCCATTGCTCACCCCGTTGCTCACCCATTGCTCACCCATTGCTCACCCGTTGCTCACCCATTGCTCACCCAATTTGGCAACCCGTTTGGGAACCCGTTGATTATCTATTGCTCACCACCCAAAGAGAGCAGCCCAAATATAACTATTCTTTGCAAAATACATCGAAAAGCTACATGAAATCAAAATTTTCAACAAATTTCACCCAGGAACAAATTGCAGACCCTATCAGTATAAAAACTTAAATATAAACAACTCCACGATCGGGATCAGGGGGGCGATCGGGGAAAGCATCAGGAATCGGCAAATTCTGCAAATTTAGTGGTGTGGGAGCAGCGAAGTTGGAGCGTATGAATGCAACGGATATCGTGAAGACGGTTCTGGTGGTCGAACCTTGTGCTGAACATTTGCCCGTGATTGAACAGGCTTTTCAATCCAGCACCATTCCCCATCACTTGGTTCCGTTGAACCAGGGAGAACAGGCATTGGACTTTCTAGAGCGCCGTGGATCCTATAGCAATGCGCCGCGCCCCGACTTGATTTTGTTGGAATTGGAGTTTCCGGAGTCCAATGGCATGGATATTTTGTCGGAAATCAAACAAAATTCTCAATTTAAACGCATTCCAGTGATTATTCTGACCGCGATCGATCAGCCCCAACAGGTATTACAAAGTTATTTACTACAAGGCAATAGTTACGTCGTCAAATCTGGCGAATTGGATTGCCTATTTCAACTGATTCGGCGGATTGATGAATTTTGGCTAGGAATTGTAACTTTACCAGTAGAGTGAAAACTCAGACAATTAAAAACTTTCGTAAGAGATGACTAGTTTTCCTAGGATTTTTTAGTTTTTTTTAAGATGGCTTGCCAAAAATGATCCGGTTGTCTCCTGATTCCCTCCCCATCCAACTCGTCGCCGGATTTTCACCACAAACTTCTGATTTATTTAATGTTTTTGCTCTACTCGCCCTTGCTAACCTGGGATATGCTCAAAGCAGGATTTGTCTTTATATCACTTCATTAACTGGATTGACTGAAATTAGCTGGAAAATTTAGTTGGGATGAATGCAATTGGAATAAATCTGGTTGGAATTAGTCTAGTTGGAATGTAGGTCTTTTCCCCATCCCTTGCTTCAGTGGAGGGATGAGGAGTTTAGTGCACCTGCGATCGACCATACTTTTCATCTCGTGAGACTGTCCAGATTCCGGATCATTTGTGACTGTATCCGTTCAAAATCTGGCGGTTTTAACTAAATCAGTTCGCTGAGATTTTTGGTTGCTTTGACTTGAATGAATTCGTTTTTTATTTGCTTATTTTTTAGTGGTTTGAATTTTTAGTGGCTTCTCAGCCAATTACGTTGAGGCCAATTACGTTGAGGCCAATTACGTTGAGGCCAATCACTTCATCCAGAATTGGAGTTAGTAAACGATTAGAGAACAATTAGAGTAAGTCAATAGATTAGATTAGAGCGGGTTGAAGTGGGGGCATCTCGCACCACCGATATATCGCCTCGTGATTATCCCGTCATGATCGTCGCATCATTTGTACCGTAGTGCTTACCCGTCTTGACGGTTCCTTCCCTTGTCTACATCTCTACGTTGGGTAGTGTAAACCATGACCAGTCTTCCTTTTAACGTTCATTCCTTAGCGACAGAAGAAATTAATCTCACCCATCTCAAACAGCCTTCCATTCACATCCTGACGCAAATTCAGCCCCATGGTGTGCTGCTGGTGCTGCAAGAGCCGGAGCTAACGGTGCTGCAAGTCAGTCGCAATGCCTCCCGACTCTTGGGGATCACCCCGGAACAACTGTTGGGTCAACCGCTGGATGACCTCCTGGATTCCTTCCAAATCGATCGACTGCGGCAGGGACTGTCCTATCAAAATCTGGACTTTATTAATCCCACCAAAATTTGGGTGCGGCTAGCTGGGGATCAGTACAGTGTCTTCGATGCCGTGTTCCATCGCAGTGCCGATGGCTTTTTAGTGGCGGAACTGGAGCCAGCACTGTCCCAAAATAACATTCCGTTTTTGAGCTTTTACCACTTGGCGCGGGCTTCCATTAACCAACTGGAAACCACCGCGAATCTCAAAGCGTTCTATCAAATCATTGTCCAGGAGGTTCGCAACGTCACGGACTTCGATCGGGTCATGCTGTACAAATTTGACGATGATGGCCATGGGGAAGTCGTCGCGGAAGCTAAGCTAGCTGAAATGGAATCCTACATGGGCTTGCATTTCCCGGAATCCGACATCCCCAAACCCGCCCGCAAACTCTTCGTCTCCAACTGGATTCGGGTGATCCCCGACAGCCAAGCAGCACCGATCGACCTCTATCCCGCCCAAAATCCCGTTACCCATCAACCCACCGACCTCACCCAATCCATCCTGCGCAGCGCCTACAGTTGCCACCGCGAATACCTGCACAACATGGGCGTGGGCGCATCCTTGACCATTTCCCTAATGAAGGATCAAAAACTCTGGGGACTGATTGCCTGCCACCACCGCACCGCAAAACCCGTGCCCTATGAACTACGGAAAGCCTGCGAATTTTTAGGTCGGGTGATTTTCTCAGAAATTGCGACGCGGGAAGAAGAAGCGGACTACCTCTACCGCACCCAACTGGCACAGGTGCAGTCAGCGTTGATTGAACAAATGTCTGAAGCCGAGCACTTCATTGCGGGTCTGGTACAGCAGGAACCCAATCTGCTCGATCTGGTGAATGCAACGGGTGCAGCCATCTATTTCAATGGCCGCTGGACGACGATCGGCCAAACTCCCGCCGAGGAAGAACTGAGCTACCTGGGCAAATGGCTCGGTAAAAACATTGAAGAAGACGTGTTTTACACCGACTCCCTGCCGTTGCTCTACACCGATGGGGAACGGTTTAAGGACGTGGCCAGCGGTCTGTTGGCGATCGCGATTTCCAAACGCAGTTACGTGCTGTGGTTCCGGCCAGAGGTGCTGCAAACCGTGAACTGGGGCGGCAATCCTAACCAAGCCTATGAATTGCAGCAATCGGGCAGCGATCTCCGTCTCTGTCCCCGCAAGTCCTTTGATCTGTGGAAGGAAACGGTGCATCTCAAGTCGCTCCCTTGGCAAGCGATCGAAGTGAAAGCGGTTTTGGAATTGAAAAAGGCGATCGTCAATATCGTCCTGCGGCAGGCGGAAGAATTAGCGCTGTTGGCCCAGGATTTGGAGCGATCGAACGCAGAACTGAAAAAGTTTGCCTACGTGGCTTCCCATGACTTGCAGGAACCGCTGAACCAGGTGGCCAATTATGTGCAACTGCTGGAAATGCGTTATGACCAGCAACTGGATCAGGATGCCAAGGAATTCATTGATTTCGCGGTGGAAGGGGTGAGCCTGATGCAAACGCTGATTGATGATGTCTTGGCCTATTCCAAGGTGGATTTGAAGGGGGTGGAATGGCAGTTAACCCAGGTAGAAACGTCGCTGAACCAAGCCCTGAGCAACCTGCGCAGCCGCATTAGTGAAACCGATGCCGTCATCACCTACGATGCCATGCCCACGATCGTCGCCGATGGCACTCAGCTAATGCAGATGTTCCAAAACCTGATCGGCAACGCGATCAAATTCCGCAAGCCCCACGTCTCGCCACGGATTCACATTACCGCAGAACGGCAGGAGGAGGAGTGGCTGTTCTCCGTGCAAGATAATGGCATTGGCATTGATCCCCAATTTAGCGATCGCATTTTCGTCATCTTCCAACGGCTGCATACGCGGGATGAATACGCCGGATCGGGCATGGGATTGGCCATCTGCAAAAAGATTGTGGAATGCCACCGGGGCCGCATTTGGGTAGACTCCCAACTGGGCCAAGGGGCCACCTTCTATTTCACGATTCCCGTAGGAGGACGCGATCGCCATCATGCCAACGCCCAACGGAAGCAAAATTATCCTTTTGGTTGAGGATAATCGAGCGGATATTCGTCTGATTCAGGAAGCCCTGAAAAACACCACCACGCCCTGCGAAATTTTCGTAGTGCGGGATGGCATGGAGGCGATGGACTATTTGCGGCAAGCGGGGGCATTCCAGGGTGCCCTCTGCCCCGATTTAATTCTGTTGGATCTGAATTTGCCCCGTAAGGATGGGCGAGAGGTTTTGGCGGAAATCAAATCCGATCCCCATCTGATGCATATTCCCGTCGTGGTCTTAACCACTTCGCGCAATGAGGAGGACATTACCCATAGCTATGATCTCCACGTCAATTGCTATATTTCCAAGTCCCGTAACCTCAGTCAACTTTTTAAAATTGTGCGGGGGATTGAGGAATTTTGGTTAGAGACGGCAACGCTTCCATCCAGGCCAACGGCGATCGAGCCCGCGTGAAAATGGATGTCACTGTGCTATTGATTGAGGATAATTTGGCGGAGGCCCGTCTGCTCCAGGAATTCCTCAAGGGTAGCGTGGTGCAACGGTTTCACCTCTGCCATAGGCAACGCTTAAGTGAAGGCATCCAACAACTGGCAACGGCCACGTTTGATATTGTTTTGCTGGACTTGACCCTGCCGGATAGTCAGGGGTTAAGTTCCTTGGATGCGTTGACCCAGCGGGCGTCGAAGTTGCCGATCGTCGTCCTCACGAATACCAACGATGATGAGTTAGCCCTAGAAGCGGTCCGGCGGGGGGCGCAGGATTACTTAGTCAAACGCACGGTCAATCAGGATTTGCTCGTGCGGGCTTTGTGTTACGCGATCGAACGCAAACAGGCCCAGGAAGCCCTGCGGGAAGTCAATGAAAGTTTGGAATTGCGAGTCCAGGAACGCACCGCAGAACTCGCCACCGCCAATGCATCCCTAATTCAGGAAATCACAGAACGACAAAATATTCAAGAACGCTTGGAACTGGCTCAAAAAGCGGGAAAAATTGGGACGTTTGAATGGCAAATTGCCTCAAATCAGATTACCTGGAGTCCGGAACTGGAAATGCTGTACGGCTATCCAGTGGATCAATTCCGTAATTGCTACGAAGATTGGCTACAAACTTTACACCCCGACGATCGAGACCAGGTACACCAGGAATTTTGGCAAGCCGTACAACGGGAACAAGCCTTAGATATTGAATTTCGAATTTTGACCCCCCAGGGGGAGATTCGCTGGATTGCCGCTAAAAGCCAGGTGTTTGCGGCCCGATCGGGGAATCCTTGCCGGATGATTGGCGTTCACATTGACATTACGGAAAAGAAGCAACTGGAAGCCCAGTTCCTCAAGGCACAACGGTTGGAAAGTTTAGGAACGCTAGCCAGTGGCATTGCCCATGACATTAATAATATTTTGACCCCTGTGTTGGCAGTGGCGCAACTGTTGCCGATCAAGTTACCGAATCTCGATGCGCGGAATTTGCAACTCCTGTCCTTGCTGGAAAACAGTGCCCATCGGGGTTCAGACTTGGTGAAACAAATTCTGTCCTTTACCCGTGGTATGGAAGGGCAGCGGGGCATTCTCCAGGTCAGTTATTTGCTCAAGGAGATTATTCAAATTATTCAACAGACATTGCCCAAAACGATCGAGGTTCAAGCCCAGATCAACTCGGATCTCTGGCCTGTCTATGCCGACAGTACCCAGTTGCATCAGGTATTTATGAATCTCTGTGTCAATGCGCGGGATGCCATGCCCCAGGGTGGCCTGTTGAGGATCTCAGTGGATAATCAGCAGGTCGATGAGGCGATCGCGCGCTTGCATTTGGATGCGGAGGTGGGAAATTACGTGGTGGTGACGATCGCGGATACGGGCACCGGCATGGCTCCGGAGATTTTGCATCGTATTTTCGATCCGTTTTTTACCACGAAGGACATTGGCCAAGGAACCGGCTTAGGTCTGTCAGCGGTGCTGGGCATTGTCAAAAGCCATGGTGGATTTATTGTAGTGCAGAGTGAGGTGGGTCAGGGCAGCCAGTTCCAAGTCTTTTTACCAGTCTGTGAGTCTGAACCCATTCCGCCCAAAAATCCTGAATTTACGGGATTGGGGCAGCAAGAATTAATTTTAGTGGTGGATGATGAAGCAACGATTTGCGAAAGCATTCGCAATATTTTAACGGTGCATAACTACCAAGTTTTAACCGCAACCTCTAGCAAGATCGCGATCGAGTTATTCCACACCTATCTGACGGACATTCGGTGTGTCTTTCTGGATATGATGATGCCTGGGATGGACGGTTTATCAACCCTTGATGTATTGAGACAGTTAACCCCCCACATTCCAGCTATTTTAATGAGTGGCTTGCATTCCACTGAGGTCGTATCCCAAGCAGAAGCAGCAGGCTTCCAGGAATTTATCCCGAAGCCATTCACAACAGAAATGCTATTGAGTGCATTACAGCGATCGCTTCAGGCTACGGTGTGAAAGTCAGTTATGAATCACACCTCGGATTGAACCATCAGAACCGAGGTAACCAGGTTCTGGCTTGGCGATTGAGCGATCGTAAAACCTGAATATGCGGTTCATCGGCTTCTACGGGAATAATCGGTGCAGCTTGTCCGCCCCATTGCTGAATCACCGCATTGGCCGCTTCCAACCCCGTGACGTAGGCTTTTTCCTGGGACCAAGAGCCGTGTTGAGTAATAATCCAATCGCCGCTCATATATAGGTTAGGTAGGCTGGTGGTGCCGCGCAACATGTATTGGTAACTGCCGGGGGAGAAATGGGTAACGGCTTTGGGCAGGCGCACGACGCTGTAGTCCACAACTTTTGCGGCCTGGAAGTCTGGAATACAGGTAATCAAATCCTGATGCACCCGATCGACAATGGCCCGATCGTCCATGGGCAAAAACTGATTGGCATGGTAAAAGTCCGCTTCAATCACGGTACCGGGTTCGTCCCGGAATTCATCGTGCAGCGCATTGAGATCAAAAAATGTCCAGCCGGTGGTGGGGGTGAAGCCGAAACAGGCATTGGACGGCAGCGGCACAGGAATTTTCCGATCGAACCACAGGCGCGTCGCCAACACATCGATCGACCCTAGGTTCATCACATCGCGAAACTCTGCAAACTGCGCTAGGGTTTTGCTATTGGCAATGATTTTTTGCATACCCGAGATGCCAACTGCAAAAATCACTGCATCGGCCTCAAACCGCTCGCCACCGCAAATTACGGTTTTCACTTGCTGCGTTCGAGGATCTAACTCTAAATCACTCACCCGTTTCTGGGTCAGAACTTTGCCGCCGAGGGCTTTGATTTTATCGACCCAGGGTTGAAAGATGCGATCGCCCACCGTGCCTCGACACCACACTACATCAAAGTCCGCTTGGTGGGCCAGGATGAAGTAGTAGAGCATTCCCAGGGTGGCCGCAGCGGAACATTGCTCCCCCGGTGCAAACAGTCCCACCAGCAGCATCGCTTCAAAGGCATCTTTATACAGCCGTTCCGAGACGCCATATTGTTGGAACAATTCCCGCGCGGTCATTTTGTCGTAGCGTTGCCAAGCTTCGTCGGAATTGTCAAAATCGACGATCGCGTATAGCAGGGGTAAGGCCGTCAGCCGATCCCACAGGGGCAAGCGTTCAAATTGCGTGTAAACAAAGGTTCCCAAGGGCATGGGCAGGCGGGGCATGTGCTGGAAAATGGGCGAGGTCACTTCCAAGCCAGCGGGGGAATATTGGTGCGATCGGGTCCAGGGGGTGAAGGGATCGAGGCCCAGTTCTTTCACCAGGGCGAAGATGTTGTTGTAGGGGTACCAAAAGCCATGGATACCCGCTTCCACCGATCGGCCCCCCGGCGTTTTCCAACCCGCCACTAGGCCACCGGGATAGGCTCCCGCTTCCAGTAAGGTCACGTCGTAGCCCTGTTTAGCCAGGTGGTAGGTGGCTCCTAGGCCCGCCCAGCCCGCTCCGACAACCACAACCTTTTTGCCCTGTCCACCTTTGCCCTGTCCGCCCGTTCCAGTGTGCCCTGCTCCAACCATACCCCGTCCCAAACCCATCCGTGAATGCCAACCCCTTCAGGCTAGCAGAGGATTGGAGTTTCTACCAATCGCAGCCGCCACCCCCACCGTCGCTACTGCCTCCACCGAAATCACTGGAGCTGTAATCGCTGGAACTGCTGGAGCTATAGTCGCTAGAGCTGTAATCGCTGGAGCTGTTGGAGCTGCTGGAGCTATAGTCACTGTAACTATAATCGTTGGGACTATAATCATTTGAACGAGAGTAATTATTCCCATTAGCATTCCAGGAATTGTGTTGGCTAGTATCCCAACTACTGTTATCGCTGGAGCTATGGGAACTTTTGTGATTCGATTTCTTACCTTGATATTTTTTCGCTTTCTTTTTACGGCTTTTTTTCGTTTTCTGGGCCTTATTTTTTTGAGGGGGTGGGGCACTGACGGCTAGGGGGGGAGTGGCAATTGGAGTGGGCGTGGCAATTGGAGTGGGCGTGGCAATTGGAGTGGAGATGCTGGGCGGCTCGGCCTGTTGCGGCTGGGCCTGTTGCCGTCTGCGGGAGACCCATAACAATGCGCCACCGGAGACAATGCAAAATGCAAACATACCGCCAACAATCTCCGATCGGTCAGAAGTAACTGGCTCCGATCGATCAGCAATCACCCTGCCGGATTCGGGATTGCTCTGTTCCAACCGAGTCAAAATAGCCTGCACTCCGTCGATCGTGCCTTGGTTGAAATTCCCCTGACGGAACTGAGGTGCCACTGTTTGCGCCAATAACTCCGTGACCGCGCGATCGGGCAGTACCGTTTGCAAACCCCGCCCCACTTCCACTTCCACCCGTCGATCGGCATTGGAAATTAAAAACAGTACTCCATTATTCGCTTGTTTTTTGCCGATGCCCCAGGTGTTGAACAGTTCGGTGGCAAAGGCTTTGGGCGATCGACTCGGTTGAGTATCGGGAACAGTGACGATCGCAATTTCGCTCCCGTTTTTGGCTTCTAAGGCCGTCGCAGCCTGGTTGAGTTGGGCTTCGGTGGCAGGAGTAAGCAGATCGGCGGCATCGGTCACCCAGCCGCTATGGAGTTTGCGAGGATTGGGAACTTCGTGAATGGGAATAGCGAAGCTAGGCGGTAGGATTCCCAGCCAGAGTACGCTGATGACCATCAAGCCCAGACACGATTGAAGGATTGATTTCTGCATAAAGGCCCATGCTCACGAAAGAAGATGGATTGGGTTTCAGAGAAGGCTGGTTGTTTTTAAACAATATGGCTGCTTTTAAATAATTCGAGGCTAGGAGTAACTAATGCAGGGTTACCCAAGATTCCGCGAAAAAAGTAAGTACTCTGCAAAACACAGCATTAAGGATCCCTACTAATTTGCCCTAAATTTTGACAGTTTTTCTCAATAGGCTGCCAGTCAGTAGAGGGCTCTGGTATCATCACAAAGAGCGAGATAAGGAGAAATGAGATGGCTGGAGATGTGATTACCCCTGCAATTAGCGATCGAATCTGTGCCCACATGAATGATGATCATGCCGATGCGGTACTGATCTACGCCAAGGTGTTTGGTAATGCGTCCGAGGCCACCGCTGCCAAAATGTTAGCGATCGATCCCGAGGGCATGGACATCAGTGCGGAGGTGGATGGTCAGGAACAGGCTGTGCGGGTGGCCTTTGACCATACTTTGGCGGATTCGGAAGATGCGCACCAAACGTTGATTGCCATGATTAAGCAGGCGCGGCAGAAGGGATAGGAGATATTTGTCTAACGGGATAGCGATTGGAGGAACTCGTGAGTTGCGCGATCGTCGGGGCTGCTGCGCAGCGAAGATCGGGGAACTTCTCCCCTCAAGGCAGTTTACTCTGGCAGAGCGTCAGAGAAACCACCTTGCCCCCTGACATGGCAGGGGACTCTACTCCCCCGACACCCCCCGAAAGTGAATCCTGCGTCCAAGCACAGGGAATTTGTGAGGGACAAATAGCAGCCGTTGAATCCACATTAACGCGAGTTCTGGGGTGGGAGTGGGTATCCTGAGAGGGTTCCATCCTGCCCCACGTTTTTTGCTGGTCGTCCTATGCAACGCTATGCCTTTGTCTTTTTGGAAATTCTGAGCTGTGAAGGCGGCATTCAGTCCTACGTGCGCGATATTTTGCGGGCCTATCCTGGGGCGGTGCCAGCGGATGTCTTTTTGCTGCGGGATGGGCCGGAGGTGGAGAATCCCTTTGCCAGCGATCGCCTGCGCTTCCATTACCTGAAAACAAAGCCTGCGAGTTTGGGACGGCTGCGGCTGGCGGTGCAATTTTTAGCGTATTTAATCCGTTGTCGTCCGCAGCGGGTGTTCTGTGGTCACATTCATCTTGCACCGTTAATTTCGCCGTTGTGCCAAGCGTTGGGGATTCCGTTGACGATCTTGACCTACGGGAAGGAAGTCTGGGAACCGTTACCCCCCCCAAAACAAAAGGCTTTGCAAACCGCCGATCGGGTCTGGACGATTAGCCGCTATTCCCGCGATCGCCTCTGTGCGGCCAATGGTGTGCAGCCCGATCGGGTGGAGTTTCTCTACTGTGCAGTGGATGGGCAGACATTTCGACCGATGGAGCCGCAGCGATCGTGGCTGGAGCAATACGGTTTAGCAAACCATCGGGTCATGATGACGGTGGCGCGGCTGTGGTCAGGGGATCCCTACAAGGGCGTCGATGTGACGATTCGAGCCTTGCCGAAGATTTTGGCGCAGTATCCCGATGTCAAATATTTAGTGATTGGGCGGGGGGATGACCAGCCCAGGTTGGCGCAGTTGGCAGCGGAATTGGGCGTGGCCGATCGGGTCGTGTTTGCGGGGTTTGTGCCCACGGCAGAATTACCCCAGCATTACAACTTGGCGGATATCTACGTGATGCCGTCCCAGGAAGGGTTTGGCATTGTCTATTTGGAGGCGATGGCCTGCGGGGTTCCGGTGCTGTCGGGGGATGGGGACGGATCGGCGGATCCCTTACAGGATGGGCATTTGGGCTGGCGCGTCCCCTATCGCGATCCGGAGGCCGTGGCGATCGCCTGTTGTGAGATGTTAGCGGGGCAAGATCCGCGCTGTAATGGTGCGATGCTGCGGGAGAAGGTGTTGCATTTGTTCGATCGATCGGCATTACAGGCGCGATTAGCAGAATTACTGGCGCAAGGATAGGAGTTAACGTGAGTGCGTGGTGTAGCGCGATCGTCGGGGCTGCTGCGCAGCGAAGATCGGGGAACTTCTCCCCTCAAGGCAGTTTACTCTGGCAGAGCGTCAGAGAAACCACCTTGCCCCCTGCCATGGCAGGGGACTCTACTCCCCCGACACCCAAGTGAATTTTCTGTCCCAGTACAGGGGATTTGTGAGAGACACTGTCGTTGTCGAACTCCCATCGAATTTACGTGGGGTTAGGCACAACCTTCGACGTATTCCACTTCTGGGAGCTTGCCCGATCGGAAACGGGTGACTTTTTGGCCGTCGGTTTCAAAGACAACGCGGAAGTTGCGATCGGCTTTATCCTTGGGGACGAAGACTAGGTAATGACCTTTGGGATCATATTCGTGCTGCTGTACCTGGATTTGCTTGCCGTAGAGCTGTTTGATCCGGGCTTCGCTGTCGCCAATTTTTGCGCCGCGAAAGGTTGTGATTTTGCGGTTGCTCCACACGTCAATGCGGGCAATTCTGCCATCCACCACCATGAACCCAATGCCAGGGAGCCCTTGGGGTTGGCTGTAGAGGCAGGTCATACCCGCAGGGCCTTCTTTGTCGGTGTTGAATTTCCGTCCGGCGGCTTTTTCGGCTTCGGCGACGGTCATGCCGACCAGTACCGGGCCGAGACCATTGGTGCCCACTTGCGAGGCTTCGGTCAGTTTAGGGGACTGTTTAGGGGGCTGAGCGATCGCAATTCCTACGGGTAAGAGACATAAACCCACGATCGTTCCCACGAAAGCCTGACGCATAGAATGACTCCAAGAAATTTGTAGGGGCGACTTGCAGAGGATTGCTTCCCTTCTGGATCTACAGCGGTGGCCTGGGGAATCCCTGGGAACCTAGCAGAGACTTAATATTTGCTTATGCCATTGTTCAGAAACGAAAACATAAGGACTGTCTATGATTCGTTCCTATTCGCGATATATTGATCTATTGCAGGTCAAGCTGTACCTTGCAATCTATCGTTGCGCGGGAGCGTCGTCTCATGGCAATGGCCGTTGGAATGATTGAAACTGTGGGCTATCCGGCTGTCTTGGCAGCGTCGGATGCCATGCTGAAGGCGGGTCGAGTGGCGTTGGTCAACTACGAAAGCTGTGCCAGCGGTCGCTATATGGTCTCGATTCGTGGCCCCATTTCTGAGGTGCGATCGGCGATCGAGGCGGGGCTGGAAACGGTGGAGAAGATGCCCGGTGATGCGGAAGTGGTAACCCACGTAATCATCCCCAATCCCCCGGATAATATTGAAGCGGTGTTGCCGATTTTCTATACGGCTGCTGCTGAACCTTTCCGCATCTAGGTCTACGGATTTTGGACGCGGGAGTTGAACTGGAACGCTGAATTGGAAGGATTTTTTTAGGAGTTGGTTATGCCACAGGCCGTTGGATCACTGGAGACGAAGGGGTTCCCCGCTATTCTCGCTGCTGCGGATGCGATGATTAAGGCAGGGCGGGTGACGTTGGTGAGCTATGTCAAGGCGGGAAGTGCCCGGTTTGCGGTGAATATTCGCGGGGATGTGTCGGAAGTGAAGCGGGCCATGGAAGCGGGCATTGCTGCGGTTGAGACGACCCCTGGCGGCGTGTTGGAAACCTGGGTAATCATTCCCCGGCCCCACGAAAACGTAGAAGCGGTGATGGATATTGAGTACACCGAGGCGGTGGAAGAGTTCCGGCAGGCGGTGAATGGCTACAGTCTGATTCGGCAGAGTCAGCAGCAATCGTCCTAAGCTGGGCTGGAGTTAAAGCAATCATGAGCCAAAAAGCTGTTGGGTCTTTAGAGACGATCGGGTGGCCGGGGGTTCTGGCGGCGTCCGATGCGATGGTGAAGGCGGGCCGGGTGACGCTGGTGAGCTATGTCCGGGCTGGGAGTGCGCGGTTTACGATTAACATCCGTGGGGACGTGTCGGAGGTGGCACGGGCCATGGAAGCGGGAGTCGAAGCAGCGCAAAATACGCCGGGTGCCCATTTGGTGACCTGGGTCGTGATTCCACGTCCCCATGAGAATGTGGAGGCGGTGCTGAGTATTAAGTACAACGATAAGGTTGAAGGTTTCCGGCGGAATGTGGAGGGGTTTGGAACGTTCTAGGATGATGGGTTTTCCTAGGTCTTGAGGGTGTTTCGAGTCCCCTAAAGTTTGATTCCTTTCAGATCTCCTCGAAAGTTCAGTTTCCTAATTCCTTGCTTGCTTGAAGCGAGGAGTTAGGTTTTTTTGTTGTGTTTAGAGCCGATTTCCACGGTTACCGATTTCCACCATTGCGCAGTGTCTCTCAGTCGCCCTCAGGGTGACTGCATCAAAAAAAACAGCATCCTCAGGTTAGCCCCAAGGATGCCGATCGTTAAGCCAGGGTCAAGTCAATTCTTTACAACTGTCCAGTCATTAGTTGTGACAGATTGTTTGACAGGTTGTTATTTCGACAGGTTGTTATTTCGACAGGCTGTTATTTACTAGCTGATTCCACTGAAGGTGATGCTTCGATCGCTGGTGTCTCGCCGTTCGTATTTCCAAAGGCCACCCGGAGAAAGGGAGGCGCTAGGAACGTGGTCAAAATCACCATGATGATAATGGAGACTTCCAACGGCTTATCCAAAATGCCACTGGCTGAACCAATGCCAGCAAAGACTAAACCCACTTCGCCCCGAGGAATCATACCCACCCCGATCGCGAGGCGATTAATGCCCGGTTGCCCAAACACCGCCCAACCTGTAACGAGTTTGCCGACGATTGCCACTGCCACTAAAAAAACTGCAATCAGCAGGCCAGCACGGTTTTCGGGGATAGCTGGATTGAGCACTGTCAGATCCGCGCGTGCTCCCACCGTCACAAAGAAAATCGGCACTAGCAAATCTGCGATCGGCTTGATAAGTTCATCTAATTCATTCCGGGCATCGGTTTCATCCAGCACCAATCCCGCAGCAAAGGCCCCTAAAATCGCCTCAAGATGAATCGCATTCCCTAAAAATGCCATGAAAAAGGCAAAGATAAACGCTGGAATAACCACGTTTCCACGGGTTTTTAATTTCTCGACGATCGCGACAAAACTTTTGTTGAAAATGCCACCCAAGGCAATTGAGCCAAACAAAAAGGCCGTCGCACCCACAATTAAATAAATGACATTGGTAACGTCGATTTCACCCGTTTTGGCTAAACTGGCTACTACGGCTAAAACAATAATTCCCAACACATCATCAATGACCGCCGCACCAACGATGATTTGACCTTCCTTCGATTTAAGCTGTCCTAGCTCGGACAACACCTTAGAGGTAATGCCAATACTGGTCGCGGTTAACGCTGCCCCCGCAAAAATCGCTGGAATTGCTGCCACATGAAATAGCACCATGGCTCCTGCGGTACCGGCTGCGAAAGGTACTGCTACCCCAACACAGGCAACCACCGTCGCTTGAATGCCGACTTCCTTGAGCTGCCGGAGGTCAGACTCTAGCCCAATTTCAAACAACAGAATAATGACGCCAATTTCAGCGAGCACTGAAATGATTTCACTTTGGGACTCAAAGATTCGCGTTACGGCATCCGGCGTGAGGGGGTTTAACCCCTGCAAAGCGGTCATGATCAGCGAGTCAGAGGCCGCGAGGCCGCCTTCGGGAAAAATGACCAGGTGCAATGCCGACACACCGACAATCACCCCTGCAACTAGCTCCCCCAACACGGGCGGAAAATCAAAGCGTCTAGCCGCTTCTGCGCCCAGTTTACTAGCGAGATAAATAACCACCAGCGTCAGCAATACGCCAGACAGAATAATCGGTGAATCCTCAGCAACAACGGCTAGTACGGGCCAAGGTGGTATTAGGGAGGCAATACCAAGATTGCAATGGGAAAGAAAACTGTTCAAAATCATAGTCCAACGGTGATCAGGGAAAGGATGAATAGTATAAAAAAGACAACCGAATGCACAAATCATAGAATAGAGCATCGGTTATCTTTCTCATTGGATGAAAGGGCTAGCAAGCGCACGATCGCTGAGTATCACTTGCGCTGAGTGTCACTGGACTTGGTATTGACTTAGATTGCTGTACCCTTCAAATAGACTTGATCGACTGCTTGGCGGAGCGCTTCGGTTCGATCTCCGATCACATGCTCTGGATGAATCATCTCCAAAAGTCCTAGCTTGTTCAAGCGATGCTGAACTTTCTCACTCGCTCCCACAAGGTACACTTGGAGTCCTTTATCCACAGCATCTCGAATCACATTTTCGATCGCTAAGGACGCTGTTACTCCCATGGTGGGAACTTCTTTCAGATCGACAATCAAGACATCGGCCTCTTTCATCGCATTATGCTCGCGCGCGATCGCCTTAGATAACCCAAAAATCATGGGGCCACTGAGGCAAAAGAGCAAAACACGTCCTTGTCCTTTGTCCAGCAGATACTTTTGTTCATCCGTTAACCGAATATCATCATCCGTATCCGTAATTAGCTTGACTTCGGAAGATTGCATTTCGCTCAATCGCTCGATCGTCAGAATATTGGCAATGAAGACCCCTACCCCAACTGCTACAATCAAATCCACAAAAACCGTCAAGAGTAAGACTCCATACATAATGATGGAACCCTTGAGGGAGACTTTGTGTGATCGCTTTAAGAAGCTCCAGTCCAGAATATCAATCCCGACCTTGAGAGCAATCCCCGCTAACACTGCCATTGGAATGGGTTGGGTTAATTTCGCTGCGCCTAAGACGACCACCAAAAGAACCAGTGCTCGTGTAATCCCAGAAAGGGCTGATGTAGCGCCCGTTTGGATATTCACAACGGTTCCCATCGTGGCCCCTGCACCCGGCAAACCACCACACAGCCCAGATACAATGTTACCGATGCCTTGACCAATCAACTCCTTATTCGACTTGTGCTCTGTCCGTGTCAGGCTATCTGCCACCACAGCAGTTAACAGAGTGTCAATACAACCTAGCATCCCGAGCATAACCCCATCGACAAACATGACCGTTATTTGACCGGGGCTAAAGGTCGGGAATTGCAACGGAGGCAGGCCGACAGGAATTTCGCCAATTCGCCGGATCTCTGCACCTTGAAACAGCGTGAGAGAAATGACCGTTCCTGCAATGAGCGCAACTAGTTGCGGCGGTACCACTTTCTTCCACTTTTTAGGCATTAGAAAGATAATGGCCAAGGTCAGTGCACCCAAAATGGCTTCTGGTGGATTGACATTGGCAACAAGCTGCGGAATTGCCAGGAACGTTCCGACAACGCCACCCTTAGGGGCAGATTGACCTAGAAAGGGTGCAATTTGCAGGATGATGAGAATCACCCCAATCCCAGACATAAAGCCGGAGATAACGCTGTAGGGCATCAGCGTAATGTATTTTCCTAGCTTGAAGACCCCAAAAATAATTTGGAATAACCCCGCCAACATCACCACGGTAAAGGCCATGGCTAACCCATTTTCTGGGTTGCTCGCGGTCATGCTGGCCACGATCGCGGTCATAACCACGGTCATTGGGCCAGTCGGTTCGGAAATTAGTGTGGGTGTACCGCCAAATAAGGCAGCAAACAATCCGACACAAATTGCGCCATACAATCCTCCAATTGGGCCGACACCAGATGCGACCCCGAAAGCTAGGGCTAAGGGTAAGGAAACAATCGCGGCAGTGACACCACCAAAGATATCCCCTCGCAGGTTATTAAACTGAATCAGATTGGTGACTTTCATGGATGGTGAATGAACAGTAAATCAGATCCTGATTGAGAGCGAGTTGTCTTGCTTAAGATGACTAAATACGCTAAGGCTGGATGCAAATAAAATTCGCAACCATGCTGGATATCACCCAACATCTAATGTCATAAAACACTCGATGCTATTACAAAGGCTCTCTTCGTTTCAAGGTCAGAGAGGTTGTAAGGTTGACAGCCGGGGAACGCATTTAGATTTGCGCAATAGCATAAGAATTATGATGTCTATTACATTACGCTAATCTATGACTTAATGGTTTCTAAAAATGCAGAAAAAACCATTTCTTCCATAGGAAACTTCTATTCTAGCTATAGAAGTTTGTGGAAAGTTTTGATGAACTTAGTTTGTAATCTATTGTGTTGATAGGAACTAACATAAATCAAGCCTATACCAAGCAACACGAAGCAAAAGATAATAAAGCGTTATAAGAATTATTGGGTAACTATAATATGGGTAGCTGTAATACAGGTTGCGAGAAGTTGCATGATCAACCTTTTGATACGATCAGAATAACTGCTGTATGAATCCTGCTAGGTGGGCAAGACTCATACCAAACTGCATAAGTTCTCAAGGTCGATTCCCGAGAGGAGTCCTC
This sequence comes from Alkalinema sp. FACHB-956, assembly GCF_014697025.1. Taxonomy (NCBI): domain Bacteria; kingdom Bacillati; phylum Cyanobacteriota; class Cyanophyceae; order Leptolyngbyales; family Leptolyngbyaceae; genus Alkalinema; species Alkalinema sp. FACHB-956. The sequence continues at coordinate 119,869 of NZ_JACJRC010000009.1, forward strand.
GCATGAATCCATAGAGAAACAGCATTGCTTGATCTTCAAGAAGTTGATGGATGGATATTCAACAAATTATTGTTGCCAAATATCACAGGATTGCAAGCAATCGCAAAATAGTTGACAGCGCCTCACTTTCCCCCTAGGCTTATTTTTCATAGCTGAATGCAATCGTGTCGCAAAGTCCCGCTTGGCATCAGCTACGACCCCAAAAATTAAGGCGCTACCCAGCGTTGGTTCCAAGCAACAAAGGGTAGCTAAACCCCAAGCTGAGTCTGGCAGCTAGGCGGTCTGACACGGATTTTAGCATTCGATCGGGCCACCCTACTTGTCCTGCGCAAAAGGGTGGCTTTAATTTTTGGGATTTCCTCCCATCACCCCATTTAGGAGAAATCCCATGTTTACTGGCTTTGGCGGCAACGATCGCCCAGAAACTTCGATCGACGATTCCCGCAGACCCTTCCAAATCTACCTGCTCGGCACCCGCGAAGAAATCCAAACCACCATTAACCAACTACAAGTAGTGCGGTTTTGCGAGCGCATTCGTTGGAGTCCACCTATCCCCGTCCTTGGCTCCGATTGGAAATACATCAGCATGATGGAACGCGATCGGGCTGGGGAGTAAGGTCGATCGATCGGTTGTCCCAATGCGTGAGGATCCCCCCTCCCCCCCTTAAAAAGGGGGGGATTCAGTCAAATTCTTTCAAAGTCCCCCTTATTAAGGGGGATTTAGGGGGATCGCTATGTGTTGCAATCACAAGTTGATTGGGTATGAGGTCGATCGATCGATCGGTTGTCCCAAGGGTTTTTGGAGCTACCCCTTCTTGCCCATTATTTACCCCAACGGTGGAGCCAGGGGAGGATCTGTTGTGCCACGATCGTGCCCCCTTGCACCGCCAGCAACCCCAACGCCGCACTCCCCAAACCATAGCCTGCGGCAATCACAAGTCGATCGAGACGGATTAAATTGACCGTATCCAGCCCATAGGTCGAAAACGTCGTGTAGGCTCCCAAAAATCCTGTGGTCAGCAACAGCCGCATCTCCGGAGCAATAAACCGTTCATCCAACGCCAAAGTTGCAATTAAGCCCATGAAAAAGCAACCGCTAACGTTAATGAAAAAAGTGCCATAGGGAAAATCTGCGCCCAAACGCTGAGTACACCATAGGGTTAAATAGTACCGAGCTAAAGCCCCGGCGATCGCACCTAGGGCAATGGCGATCGGGGCACGGAGTTGAGGATCTAGCGTCATTATCTTTTCAGTATTTCAGGCTGATGGATATAGGTATGATAGTACTGACGATCGAACTCTTAAAAGGACTGAAATTCTAATTGAGTTAGTAATACGGTTGTTTAAATGTGATCTAGGACTTTGCTGTAATGCGTCGCGACTCGATTTTCTACAAACTGTTTCAACAATCGCCTGCACTATTGTTTGATCTTTTGCCTGAAGCACCCAGCAATGCGGATGCCTATAAATTTGATTCGATCGAGGTCAAGGAAACCAGCTTTCGCATTGATGGGGTGTTTCTACCTCCCGACCCATCCGGCGTTGTCTTTTTCGCCGAAGTGCAATTTCAGCACGATCCCTTGCTGTATGAACGCCTAGTCTGCGAAGCTGCTTTGTATTTTTACCGCAATCGCGATCGCTGCCGGGACTGGAAACTGGTTGCCATTTACCCAGACACAGCCACAGAACAAGCGGACTGTGAACCCCACCAATATTTAATTGACACAGGCAAATTAACGCGCATTTATCTGGATCAGGTGCGATCGTGGGCAGACCTTTCGATCGGCATCCAATTAATGATCTTGACAACCTTGGAGGAAACAGCAGCCATTACAGCGGCCAGAACCCTAGTCCAGCAGACCCAAAATGACCGTGCAATAATAGAAATGATTTCCACCATCATGGTCTACAAGTTCACTAACCTTACCCGTGACGAGGTCGCAGCAATGATTGGAATTACGCTAGAAAATACACCGATCTATCGCAGTATTTTTGCAGAGGGAGAGCAAGCTGGAGAGCAACATGGGGGAGCAACCGTTATTCTTAAGCAGCTAAGACGGCGGTTTGGGGAGTTACCCGAGGCGATCGTGACGCAAATCTCCGGGCTGCCGATCGTGCAGTTGGAGGAAATGGCAGAACTATTATTGGATTGGCAAAATTTACAGGAGTTAGTTACCTGGTTAGCCCAGGCCCAGGGCGACGCCCCAGCCGCACCTTCACCTGAAGCCCAATGAAGCCCAAGCTGATACACCAGCGTAATCTTCGGGCCAGTGATCGTGCGTCCCAATTGACTGCAACGATTGATTGCAACTGTTGCAAACTCTTAATTTTTACGATCATCCCCCCCAAACTGCAAAACACAGGTTGAAATGTAGAAAGAAGACCTGTGCAGAGGACAACGGTATGCGAGCAGTATTGATGGCTGGAGGTTCAGGAACTCGGCTACGCCCCCTCACCTGTGATTTACCCAAACCGATGGTGCCGATCCTGAATCGCCCGATCGCGGAGCATATCGTTAATCTGCTGAAACACCACGGCATCACCGAAATCATCGTCACGCTGCACTACCTACCTGACCTACTGCGCGATTACTTCCAAGATGGCAGCGATTTTGGCGTTCAGATGATTTATGCCGTCGAAGAAGATAAACCCCTAGGAACAGCGGGTTGCGTCAAAAATATTTCAGAATTGCTGGACGAAACCTTTATCGTCATCAGTGGTGATAGCGTTACCGATTTTGATCTCCAAGCCGCGATCGCCTTTCACCATCAGCGACAGGCAAAAGCCACACTCGTCCTGACCCATGTGCCCAATCCCTTGGAATTTGGCGTCGTGATTACCGATGAAACAGGACGCATCCGCCGCTTCTTGGAAAAACCATCGACGAGTGAAATTTTTTCCGACACCGTAAATACGGGAATTTATATCCTGGAACCAGAGGTTTTAGATTATTTGCCAGGGGATTGTGAAACAGATTTTTCAAAGGATCTCTTTCCCCTGCTCCTCGAAAAAGATGAGCCGATGTATGGCTACGTGGCGGATGGCTATTGGTGTGATGTTGGCCACTTGGATGCCTACCGGGAAGCGCAATACGCGGCCCTCTCCCAACAGGTGAAACTGCAAATCGACTACACCTGCCGATCGCCGGGAATTTGGGTGGGTGAAGACACTTGGATTGATCCCAGTGCACGGCTGGAAGCACCGGTGTTGATTGGCAATAACTGCCGAATTGGGTCGCGGGTTTACGTGGAAGCGGGGACGATCGTCGGGGATAACGTGATTGTCGGATCGGATGCCGATCTGAAACGCCCGATCATTTGGAATGGCTCTGTGATTGGAGAAGAAGCCCATTTACGGGCCTGTGTCCTAGCGCGGGGGGTGCGGGTGGCCCGTCGTGCCCATGTTTTGGAAGGGTCGATCGTCGGCCCCCTCTGCACGATCGGCGAAGAAGCCAAAATCAGCCCCAATATCCGCATTTGGCCCAGCAAAGATGTGGAACCGGGGGCCACACTGAACAGCAACCTGATTTGGGGCTATACGGCCCACCGCAACCTATTTGGGCAGCGGGGGGTGGCGGGCATTGCCAATGTGGACATCATTCCGGAATTTGCGGTGAAATTGGGTGCGGCCTACGGGTCTACCCTGAAGCCGGGATCGCAAGTCACGGTTTCGCGGGATCAACGCAGCATTTCCTGGATGGTGTCGCGATCGCTGATTGCAGGGTTAATGTCCGTGGGCATTAATGTGCAGAACTTAGAAGCGACGGCGATTCCCGTATCCCGATCGGTGGTGCCGATTCTGGGTGTGGCGGGGGGCATCCATGTGCGGTTTGATCCAGAGCGATCGAACTACATCTTGATTGAATTTCTCGATGATAAAGGCATCAATATTTCCAAAGTCATGGAAAAGAAAATTGAAGGTGCTTTTTTCAAGGAAGATTTTCGCCGTGCTTCGATTACGGAAATTGGCAATGTGGTGGAAGTGAACCATGCCCTGGATATCTACAGTCGCGTCTTTTCCCAAAACCTCAATGTACAAGTGCTGCAACACAGCGGTGGCAAGGTTGTGATTGACTATGCCTATGCTGTTTCGGGGGCGGTTCTGCCGCAGTTGTTAGCGAAGTTTGGCTGTGATGCGGTGGTGCTGAATGCGAGTTTGACCCAAAATGCCCCCACCCAGGCCGATCGGGAAACCCTGCTCAACCAACTGGGCCATGTGGTGGAAGCGTTGCGGGCCACCTTTGGGGTGCAGGTTTCGGCCAATGGGGAATTGCTGGTGCTGGTCGATGAAACGGGAAGTCCCATCCGTGGGGAAACGCTAACGGCATTGGTGGTGGAACTGATGTTAAATGCCTATCCTCGCAGTGCCGTGGTGGTTCCGGTGCAAACCTCCAGCGCGATCGAAGATATTGCCCGTCGCCATGACGCCCAAGTGATCCGTACCAAGGCCAATCCAACAGCTTTAATGGAAGCCTGCTATAACAATTCCAATGTTGTCTTAGGCGGCAGTGGCGATATGGGTTTTATTTTTCCGCAGCTCCATCCCGGCTTTGATGCGATGTTTTGCATTGCCAAGTTGATTGAGTTATTGACGATGCAGGAACGAACCCTGGGGGAAATCCGGGCCTCCTGTCCCCGCATCACCCACAAAACCTATACGGTGCGCTGTCCCTGGGGCATGAAAGGTTCGTTAATGCGCCATTTGGTGGAAACCCACGCCAATGATGATTTGGAATTAATCGACGGGGTCAAGATTTTCAATAACCAGCATGACAGTTGGGTGTTGGTCTTGCCGGATGCCAGCGAACCCCAGATTCATATTTGTGCCAATGGCCGCGATCGGGCTTGGGTGGATGAGACGCTGCGGGAATATCGCTTGCAAGTGCAGGAATTTGTGATTCAGCAGCAGGGCATCGAAGAGAGTCGGCAAGTTGTTTAATCTTTAACCAGGGGTGGAATGATTAATACCAAATTGATTTATCAATGCGACAGATCCGATCCCCCCTACCCTCCTGAAAAAGGAGGGAATTCAGTCAGATTCTTTCAAAGTTCCCCTTATTAAGGGAGATTTTTGGGGATCGTTATGGGTTGCAATCACAAATTAATTGGGTATGACCAATTGAAAAAGCGGCCCATGGCTGTCGCAACTTTCATCGCAACTTTTCAGTAGTCGCTGAGTCATAGCTTGTAGGTAGCAATATCTGGCCCGATCCCCCTCAGAACGCTCTACCTCAGAACGCTCTACCTCAGAACGCTAGAACCCTGAAAATGCTAGGACACTGAAAACGCTAGGACCCTTTGAAAATCTGCTATGACTTCCCATCCCTCTACCCTACTCAGTACCGCACTCCTGACCCTTTGGTTGGGGGTTGGCATGGTCAGTTGTTCCCAGGCTGCGCCCATCCCATCGCTGCCGGGTTCTCCGTCCAGTATGCCGCGCCCATCCCAAGCCAGCCCCACCCGCCCCGTTGCCAGCCCATCCCCCACGCCCTCGACGCCTGCAAAACCCGTGAATCCCAAACTCATCGCTGCGAACAACCGCTTTAGCTTCAATCTATTGGCTGCCGTGCGGCAACAGGATCGATCGCGCAATGTGTTTATTTCGCCTTCCAGCGTAGCGATCGCGCTGTCGATGCTGTACAACGGAGCTGCTGGGGAAACTCAAAAGGCGATGGCAGAAGCATTACAACTGCAAGACTTAAGCCTAGACGCAGTAAACGCAGCTAATGAGACGTTGAAAACGCGACTGGAATCGGATAATGCTAAGGTCAAGTTAACGATCGCTAATTCCCTCTGGCTCAAGCAGGGCATGACATTTAACCCGGAATTTCTCAGCCGTAATCAGAGGTTTTATCAGGCTAAAGTTGCATCCTTGGATTTTGCCGATCCCCAATCGCCACAGGTGATGAATAACTGGGTGAAACGCAATACCAACGGACGGATTGAAAAAATCGTCGATCGGCTCAATCCCCAAGATGTGTTGTATTTGATGAATGCGATTTACTTCAAAGGGAGTTGGGAAAAACCATTTAACAAACAACAGACGCGGGAGCAGCCGTTTCGGCTAGCCAATGGTCAAACCAAACCGCATCCGATGATGCAGCAGTTTGGTAAGTATTCCTATGCCGAAACGGAGGATTTCCAAGCGATTAGCCTACCCTACAGCGATCGCCGCTTGAGTCTCTATGTCTTTCTGCCGAAGGAAGGTAAAACGCTGGATGCCTTGGCCGATGGCCTGACCGCCGAAACCTGGGAACGGTGGCAGCAACAGTTTGGGAAACGGGAAGGGAGTATTGTGCTACCCAAGTTTAAGCTGGAGTACGATACAGAACTCAAGGATGCACTGACAACGCTGGGGATGAAGTCTGCGTTTATTCCTGGGGTGGCTGATTTTAGGAACCTGAGCGATCGCGCCACATTTATCGGCCAGGTAAAACATAAGACCTTTGTGGAAGTGAATGAAGAAGGAACGGAAGCGGCAGGGGTGACTTCGATCGGGATCCGAACCACGTCTATCCCCCAAGATCCGCCGTTTCAAATGGTGGTCGATCGGCCTTTCTTCTGCGCGTTATACGACAGTCAAACCGGGACGATTCTCTTTATGGGAACGATCGTGGATCCCAGTCGCTAAACTGTAGGACTGGGAGAACCGTAGGGATGGGTGTGGTCAGTTGCGTAGGCGTTGCAGTTGCCAGAATTGCTCACCTTCTGCCCCCGTGACCCGATCGATCTGCCAATTGCGCCAGACCCAAGTGCTGTCCTTTTGGTCGATCGTGGTGGGATCGAGTTGGACGAGTTGAGCCAGTTCCAGGGTTGTGATGCAGTATTGGCGATCGGCGATTTCATCGGCCATGCGCAGCGTTTCCAATCGCGTTTTGAGATCCATGACTTCACCTGGGGCAGGCTGGGTGGCGTTTGTGGGATGGGCAGAAGTGATCGGTGGCCAAGCCGCCGCCGCTTCAGATACGGTCAAGGGTTTAACAGCATTCTCGACAGTGTTCTCTTCTGCGGGTTCCGGGGAGGGCGTGGGTTCAGTGAGTGCAGTAATCGTAAGCTGGCCGATCGCGGGTTCTGGTTGGCTAGCGTCTAATTGACTGGCTTCTAATTGACTAGCGTTTGGTGGCGTTCGATCGAAGCTTTGTTGCTGCAAATATATCGGTCTCCCCTGGGAAAAGGCCCGCGCAATTTCGTCACAGCGCTCGTTACCCGGATCCCCCGAATGGCCGCGCACATAGCGCCATTCCACTTTGGACGAGTTGAGGCGATCGAGGGCTTCCCAGAGATCTTGATTCAGGACAGGTTTGCCCGCTGCGGTTTTCCAGCCTTTGCGTTTCCATCCGGCGAGCCATTGGGTGACGCCTTTGCGGAGATATTCGCTATCGGTGTAGAGCACGATCGGGGTTGTTTGTTCCGAGGCAGCGAAAAATTCGAGGGCTGCAACTGCCGCTTGCATTTCCATGCGGTTATTGGTGGTTTGGGAATCGCCTCCCCCCAATTCCTGTACGGTGCCATCGGCGAAGTAAACGACTGTTCCCCAACCGCCGGGGCCAGGATTGCCAGCACAAGCCCCATCTGTATAAATGCGATCGATTTTGCTGGATGCCATAGCCTACCTTCAATCCGGAATCTGGGATGTCTCACGATCGGCCACCGGCTGCGATCGTCTCGAACACCTGAACTATTATGCCGGATTCTGTGCCTAGAACCTGTCCTCCAGGGCACTACCTCCATACAAAATCGGGGGCAGAGCTTTTTCTTAGTCTAATCGCACTTGTCTGTACACGGTAGAGAAGCACAGGCATAGAAACAATGATCCAGGTGGATACTGCTCCAGCCTGGAAGTGCTGTAGATAACTAAGCCAAAAACTAAGCCAAAAACTAAGCTAATCGATCGGAACTTTGGCGTCATCCTAGAAGTATGCACCCTGATGAGGGATAGGGCATCCAACTTAGACTGCTGGATTTTCAAGCCCTTCCCTCTCTCCTTCAGCCCCTTGGAGGAAATGCTCTATGGCAGCCATGATTGTTCCTGAAATTATTCCTGAACTTGTTCCTGAAAACTTGACCCAGAAGTTATCCCCGAATGTGCTCAACGAAAACACAGATATTGCTGGTTCCTGGGTATCCCATCCCAATTACTTCCATATTCGCGCACGCATTACCACGCTAGTCGATCGTTACCTCAGCAGCGTCCAACTCAATCATCATCTGGCTCATTTTACTGCCCCTGTCGAACATAGCTACAGCTGCCCCTGGCAAGCAACCCCTTTAAACCTCTCGAATCAGGTCATTGGCATCGATCGAGAGTTATTTGTACAGGTTTTAACCAATTTAGTACAGGTTGATCCCATCTCTGCTGAATGCATTTCAGCTTATTTGCAGGAGTGGATGCAATCTTTACCGCAAACAGTGTCGCTTCCACCTATTGCACCGGCCATTCAAACCGCATTAATTAACAACTTGCATCTGCATTATCCAAGCCAGGATTTACCGCAACAACTCTTCCATCGCGTAACCCATACTTGGAGTGCTGTTTCAATTTACTTTTGGTTAATGGCCCATTCAACCAGTGATCTACAGCAGGCGATCGTTCACTTGTTGCAATCGGAAATCCACCAACTCGCACGATTGTGGAGCCTGAGTCGTTGGGCCTTAGGTGAAGGGTTTGTCGTTCAGTTACAGTATTCTCAGCAGGATTTCACCACCCCCTTTGATCATCCCCATTCGCTAGAGCTAGGAGCCAACCATCAGGCAGACTCTCTGCCACTCGTCAAACGGTTACCCATGACGATCGAAATTACCTTTGCATGTCTACAAGTCATGGCACGTCTCCGGGACTGGAATGATCAACTCCATCCGATCGTCTTGCGGGGCTTATTTGAACCAGAATTCTTCCCCTATCAATTTGAGGACAATCCTTTGAGGGAATAAAGGCAGGCTCACGGATATACCAGTGAATCTTGAATGTCTGAATAGAAGACACCCTGAATTTACGATCGCATAAGCTCCTCATCCAATTACTTACATTAATTAGAAGCATTAGGATCTGTCCTACAGATCCAGCGTGTTTACTCAATGCTCAAACGTGTTCACTCAATACTCAAACTTGTTCACTGAATACCATGATGCTTGAGTTCACCATCTTCAATTTTTTAACCTTTTCAAATCAGCAAAACCTATGACTTCAGGAAAACCTATCAACCTCAATCCCAGTCACGATCACAGCACGGCTTGGGTTACTCAAGTTTGGCTATCGTTTATCATTTCAATTGCCGCAACGATGATTGGAATCATCTATGCACCTGTTAACTCTTGGGTACGCGCATACTTAGGAATGGGACTCGTTTTTTCCGTCGGATCGTCCCTCAGCTTAGCGAAAACCACCCGAGATTTACACGAATCTAAAAAAGTACTGTCTCGGATCGATGAAGCCAAACTAGAACGCTTATTGGCTCAGCACGATCCCTATCAACAGTAGGAATCATAATCCATTTAGCACGGCACTTCCCGGTCCTTGGAACATTAACCAGGAAAGAAAGAAGTTAGAAATAAAAATAGCTAATAAGGAGGTAACAACAGCGGTGGTTGTCGATTGACCCACCCCTTTTGCACCTCCTGTTGTTGTTAGGCCCCAACTAGAACCAATAATTGCAATGAGTAAGCCAAACACAACCCCCTTAATGGGAGCACTACATAAATCCCAAAGGTTTACAAAGTTTTTGGCAGAATCTAAAAAAACATGGTGGGAAATACCATACATCCAATCTGCAATGAACATTCCACCCGTCATACCCATTGCAAGGGACATTAGCGTTAGCAACGGTAACATCAAACAGCAGGCAATCACTCGGGGAATCACTAAGTAATCCACCGGATCAGTTCTCAGCATGTAAAGCGCATCAATTTGCTCAGTCACTTGCATGGTTCCCAATTCCGCTGCAAAGGCAGAACCAACCCGTCCAGCCAAAATTACAGCCGTCAGCACCGGAGCAAGTTCCCGAGACAGAGAAATTGCCAGAACGCCCCCTACCGCTGACCCTGCCCCTAAGTTAATAAACTCCCGCGCCACCTGAATCGTAAACACCATCCCGACAAAACTGGCGGTGAGCAGCGCGATCGTCAAAGACTCTGGGCCAACGAGCACCATTTGTTCCAACGTATTCCGGCGATGAATTTTGCCTTGCAATAGGTGCACCACCACCTGACCCGCCAAAAAACAGGCAGCAATCAGACGATTTCCCCACTTAGCAAGCGAACTAGTAGCCATAGAACTTCAGAGATCCAGAATGAAGGCGAATGGAGGACTGAGCAAAACGTCTCTGGGCATAACGTCTCTGTTTGAGCTTACCGTGTTTCTGCAAATTCGAAATCTTTACCCCCCGCTTCTTTGCCCACTGCGGCTTCAACCGTTGGTCAAATCCATAACTGGCCATGCATTCGACCCATAACTCTGGCCTATCAATCTGACCCATGGGTCCCGATCGAAGACAAATGTCAAGATTTTATGACAAGTTTGATCTCGATAAATACCTATTTGTCAGGATTTCATGACAAGACGATCCCCGAAACCCTAATAAAACGGTTGAAACCCTTGTAAAACGATCGTTTCAGGGGTTGATCCCCAAAGGGAATCAGTGCACTATAGGCTCAAGGGTTTGCGATCCCCCATTCGGCTAAAGAAATAGGAGGTGCCATGATTCAAGAAGGAATTCCATTGAGTGAGATGACCCTACGGCAGTTACGCCGAGTAGCCAGTGCCGTAGGCGTCTCCCGTTATAGTCGGATGCGGAAGGATCAGCTACTCACTGCGATCGTGGCTAGACAAGGCTCTGAGGAAGCCACGATCGAAGCTTCTAAGTATGGTTTGCAAGCTGCCGCTGTTGAGAATATTGAAATGCCCCTAGCTGACCTGACCCTCGCTGATGTTGATGAAAGCCTCGCCGATTTGCCGGGTGGCTATGGTGAAAGTCGAATTGTTTTGCTGCCTCGGGATCCGCAATGGGCGTACGCTTACTGGGATATCCCCAACGAGCACAAAGATGAGCTGCGACGGGAAGGCGGCCAACAGTTAGCGCTGCGTCTGTACGATGTGACCGACATCAATGTTAACTACCAGGCACCCCACAGTTTGCAAGAGTACAGTTGCGACGAGCTGTCTCGGGAATGGTATCTACCGGTTCCAGTCAGCGATCGCGATTACGTGGTGGAAATTGGTTACCGGGCTTGGGATGGTCGCTGGCTGAGCTTAGCGCGATCGGCAGCTGTGCGGATTCCTCCGGTTTATCCCTCCGATTGGATTGAAGACCACTTCTTGACCCTTTCCTGGGAAGAGGATTTGACCGGAAAGACTTTTGTAGAATTGGTTCCTCCCAGCAAGAAGGTGGCAGCTGCGGCGGCACAGGGTGGAGTTGGAACGCACGAAGAAATCTTTGGTTTGGCAGGCGACATTGAAGCCCAGCGCGTTGCTGGATCCCTCTACGGTTCCATGCAACACATTCCGGGATCGGTGGCAGGCTCGATTCAGCACATCGAAAGCCTCAGCTCCTATGTCTTCCCTTCGGGTGTCGGGATGTGGGCTGTTCCCACCGTATCGGGTCTCACGATGTCTGGGGCAGGCTTCTCTGCTTCGGCGGCTCCACCCCGTCCTCGCAAGTTCTGGTTGATCGCCGATGCCGAGCTGATCGTCTACGGCGCAACCGAGCCAGATGCCACCGTTTACGTCGATGGCAAACCGATCAAGCTCAACTCCGACGGAACTTTCCGCTTCCAAATGTCCTTCCAAGATGGTGTGCTTAACTTCCCCATCTTTGCTGTGGCAGCAGATGGTGAGCAAAACCGAGCAATCCACATGCACTTTGAGCGGGAGACCTTGGAACGCCGGACAAACACAAAGGAAGAAGCGATCGAAGAATGGATCGATATCCCTTCCTAGGTGGTTGATTGGTCGTTTTTGGGTTAACGGTTTCTCGGTTAACGACCTCTTAGTTAACGACTTCTTAGTTAACGATTTCTTGACAGTTTATTGAGGCCCGCAACTGGCCGTGTATGAAGCCTCAATAAACTTTTCGGAATTTGCGTCTCCCAATGCGTAGGGAGCATTAGGTAAGACATGAAAGCGATGACCCGGTCTTGATCATCTCAACGGCAGTGATTTGATAGAAGCAATCCTGACCGTTGAAGAATCTCTACGAACCAGGTTGATTGTCTGAAATGCTCCCCTCTAGCAAGTTTGATCTCTCCCTTCCTGTCCCCTGGCAATTGCTGGGGGCTTTTTATGGCGTTCTCGCGGTGCAGTCCTAGCAGGCGAGTTCTGGTGGTAGCGTTCTCACCGTGGGATTTAACTTGGGATTCTATGGAAGATTGCTATAGGCTGATAACACAGTTGTGTTAGCCGTAGGATGAGTAATGCAGCGCAAGAACGATACTGTTGCCTTAGTTTTGGCTTTCTTGATTACCGCTGGATTGTTGGGGACAGGGCTGTGGTGGCTACAACGATCGGGCATGCAAATCCAACTGCCGACCCCTCTGAATCAACTCACTACAGGCAATCTCAACGATCGTCTCAGTTCTGGCAACCAACTGCTGATTTTGGACAATGCCAGTCCAGACAAAATTCAAGGCGTGCAAGCCTTCAGCCAAGGGGACTTGCCACGGGCCATCTCTCAATTTGAGACCGCATTAGCCGCCCAGCCCAATGATCCAGAAACGCGAATTTATTTAAATAACGCGAAAGCCACCCTTGGGGAGCGCCAGGGTGGAACGGTCTTTACCATCGCCGTCAGTGTGCCGATCGGAAGTAACTTAAACGTTGCCAAGGAAATGCTTCGGGGGGTCGCCCAGGCCCAAATGGAACTGAATCAACAGAATCGTGGCTTTGCAACCAAGATTTTGCTAGCCAATGATGACAATAATCCCGAAATTGTGCAGGCCATTGCCACCCAACTGGTCAACCATCCAGAAGTGGTGGCGGTGGTAGGCCATAATGCCAGTAATGCGTCCCTCGCGGGGGCACCCATTTACCAAGCCGGAAAGTTGGTGATGATTTCGCCCACCAGCTTTGGCAAAAATTTAACCGACATTGGCGATCACATTTTCCGAACAGTCCCCAATGTTCGATCGGTTGCTAATTTGATTGCTAGATACGCGGTCAAAACCGATCGCAAAACCAAACTGGCAGTCTGCGCCGATGCCCAAGCAGAGGAACCCAAAACTTCGCGGGACGAATTTATTGCAGCACTCTTTGATTTACAGGCTCAGTATATTAATGTCCCCTGCGACCTCTCCGCGCCAGATTTTAATCCTGAGGTCATCATTCCCAAACTGGTTAGCTCCGGTGCTGAAGGTGTGTTTCTAGCACCCTATATCGATCGCCTCGATCGGGCCACGAGGTTTGCCCGGGCGAACCAAGGCCGACTCCTGCTCTACGGGAGTTCGACACTGTTTACCTTTAAGACGCTACAGACGGGACAAGCGGATATCAAAGATCTCGTGTTGGCCGTTCCCTGGCATCCCGATGCCTTTCCCAACAATCCCTTCCCTGGCAATGCCCGCCAACTGTGGGGTGGAGCAGTGAACTGGCGCACCGCCATGGCCTTTGATGCCTTCCAAGCGATCGGGCAAGCCTTGCACACGGCTCCCCGTCGTTCCGGAACCGCCAATCCCCCAGCAGCATTCCGAGATCAGGTGCGATCGCAGATTCAACAAACCTTGGCAAAACCCGATTTTGAAGCCAATGGTGCAGCAGGCAAAATTCAGTTTTTGCCATCCCGCGATCGCAATGGTGCAGCGGTTTTAATTACGGTGAAACCGGGAAGTGCTTCCGGCGCAGGCTATGACTTTGTCCCTGTGCCCGCGATCGCTGCGCCAAATGGATCCCCCTAGGATGATTCCATCTGTTCTTGGTAAATCTGATGCAGTAAATGCTCCAAGGGTTCCTCGGGGCAATATTCGATCAGTTGTTCAAATACATCTAGCAACTTCGCCGCACTGTCTCCCAGCATTGGACTCAAGCCCCACACATCCTGCACCCAATCCTGGGCCGTAGAGTCATCAAAAATGACACGCTCTAGTAATTGCTTGGTTTCTGTTTTGGACATTGCCATTTTCAATCATCACCTGTAAGGAGTATGGACTGGCAGCCTGGTTGAACCACCGCTAATGATTCTAAAGGACGATCGGACGGGAACGATGGAGAACCCAGACTCTCACACAAACGCTCCCACGGACGATCATACGGGTGATCACGATTGAGGGATAGCGAGATGTCCCCTCTGGCCTGTAACCTAGACCCTGTAGCCTTCCGTCTGAATCGTCTTCCACTATGACGCCCCAAGAAATTCCTAACATTCTAGCCACGCTTTTTGGCGATCGCGTCCAAGCCTTAGCCCCCGGTTCCTATCAAATTGAGCAGGATGGATTCCGGCTACTCGTCTTGCTTTCGGATGACCAAGCTTGGTTGCGGATGTTGGTTCCGATCGCCCCTGCCGTGGAAGCACAAGCCTTTTTGCAGGAATTATTGGAAGCGAACTTTGACGAAACCCAGGAAACCCGCTATGCCATTCAGCAAGAGGTTCTCTGGGCAGTGTTTCACCACACCTGCGAAAGTTTAACACCCGAAGATTTCAAGGCCGCGATTCAGCGGTTAATTGTCCTGTTCCAAGACGGGCTTAATACGGCGTTTAATGCCTTTATCGAAAAACAAGTGCGTCAAATCATCCGAGCTGCCAAACTGCAAGGGCAAACGATGGAAGCAACCCTGCAAACCCTGGAGCGTTTCTATACAGAAGGGGTAATGGGAGATTTGGAAGATAGCGAAAATGCTAAAAATCAAACCCTAGCGGCATGGCGCTATCAGTTAGAACGGTTATGGCCTGAGGTTGATCCTTAAAAACCAAGGGTGAGGAAATGGGAATAGCAGTTCGATCGGCCTTGAGGTGGGAGTGGAATCGTTGTAATTCAGTAGAACAGGGTTGGGTGGAGGGGTGAAATTGTGAAAACAGACCGGAAAACCTTTTTCCAAAATCGTGCCAGCTTGCGTTCCTATTTGTTGGACGTGGCGGCGGCGGATGGTGATGCCCCTGCAACGGGCGATCGGGTGCTGAATTTTCGCCATGTCCCGATTAAGGTAGGCGTAACGGGCTATGTCTTGAAAGGCGATCGCATTTTGTTGTTAGAGCGATCGAACTTAGTGCAATTTCCCGGTAAGTGGAGTACGGTATCTGGCTACATCGACAATGTGGATTGGATTCACGATCGCCCCAATTTTTGCCGAGATCATTTAATCCAGGAATTTCAGGAAGAAATTGGTTGGCAATTATCGGACACGCAGTTATCCGACACAATGCAGCTTTGGGAATGTGGCACGTATACGATCGATGAACCCACGGTCAAATTGCACTTGGAAATGTTTGCCCTCAAAGTTGAACAAACCGTACCGGAAATTTGTTTGAATTGTGAACACACGGCCTATCAATGGCAATCGATCGATCAATTAGCTGCCCTAGAACCGATTTTGATGCCGCATTTTATTCCAGCTTTGCAAGTGGCGGGATTACTGCGATCGGCCTAATTTATGATCGGTCTAATTACGATCGGCTGAATTGAGAATGCAATTGCAGAACTAGAGGGATTGAGATCGTTATGGATGAAGCTCAGTTAGATTTACTGCAAGTTCTTCGGGAAGATTACGATCGCTTTCCCAACGATCAAACCTATGGCATTTATGCAGCAGATGTCTTTTTCAAAGACCCCATGAATCAATTTCGAGGGATCGATCGCTATCGCCAGATGATTGGTTTTATTCAGCAATGGTTTCGTGATGTACGGCTGGACTTACACCAGATCACCCAAGACGGCCCCCACATTCGCACCGACTGGACTTTGCACTGGACCACACCCCTGCCCTGGCAGCCCCGCATCGCCATTTCCGGCTGGAGCGAGTTAATCACCAACGACCAAGGACTAATTATTTCTCATATTGACTACTGGCACTGTTCCCGCTGGTCTGTCCTACAACAGCATCTCCCATGGCACACCCCCACCCCCTAACCTATCCCACTTCCCACTCTCCCACTCCTCCAATCCTCATTCCCTACCTTCCCCAGCAAACCGCCCGGAAATCCAATCCCTATGCCACAATGAAAATAAGTTAAAAAACGTAAACATTGCTCAGAGTAGGAATTCAGACTCCCATGCGTGTAATTTTGATGACCGGAAAAGGTGGCGTAGGCAAGACTTCCGTTGCGGCTGCCACTGGCCTGCGTTGTGCGGAGCTGGGTTACAAGACGCTGGTGTTAAGTACTGATCCGGCTCACTCTTTGGCCGATAGTTTTGATATGGAACTGGGCCACGAACCGCGATCGGTCCGGCCCAACCTATGGGGTGCAGAACTCGACGCACTCATGGAACTGGAAGGCAATTGGGGCGCGGTGAAACGCTACATCACCCAGGTATTGCAAGCGCGGGGACTGGAAGGCGTCCAAGCGGAAGAGCTGGCGATTCTGCCGGGGATGGATGAAATTTTTGGCCTCGTACGGATGAAACGCCACTATGACGAAGGCGAGTATGATGTCCTGATTATTGATTCGGCTCCGACGGGGACGGCATTGCGGTTGCTGAGTTTGCCAGAAGTGGGCGGCTGGTACATGCGCAAGTTTTATAAGCCGTTCCAGGGGATGTCCATGGCTTTGCGCCCGATCGTGGAGCCGTTGTTCCGACCGATCGCGGGTTTTTCCTTGCCGGATAAGGAAGTCATGGATGCGCCCTACGAGTTTTATGAGCAGATCGAAGCACTGGAAAAGGTGCTGACCGACCCGACTAAAACTTCAGTGCGGTTGGTCATGAATCCAGAAAAGATGGTGATTAAGGAATCGCTACGGGCTCACGCTTATTTAAGTTTGTACAATGTGGCAACGGATTTAGTGATTGCCAATCGCATCATTCCAGAGAGCGTTCAGGATCCCTTCTTCCAACGCTGGAAGGAAAACCAACAGCAATACAAGCAGGAAATTCATGATAATTTCCGGCCTTTGCCCATCAAGGAAGTTCCGCTGTATTCCGAAGAGATGTGTGGCTTGGCAGCCCTCGATCGCTTGAAGGAGACGCTGTTTGGCGGCGGCGAAGATCCCACCCAAGTGTATTACAAGGAAACAACCTTGCGGGTAGTGCAGAAGGACAACCAGTACAGTTTGGAAATGTATTTACCGGGAATTGAAAAGAGTCAAATTGAACTGAGTAAAACGGGAGATGAGTTGAATGTTCGGATTGGCAACCATCGCCGCAATTTAGTGTTGCCGCAGGCGTTGGCAGCCCTGCAACCGGCGGGGGCCAAGATGGAGGAAGACTATCTCAAGATTCGCTTTGCAGATCCGGCCAGAGCTTGATCCTGCATTCTTGATCCTACATTGACGTGCATTGAGTCGCTTGATCTATGGGGCAACCACCAGTAGGACGGCTTGGCGATTCCTGAAACTGGAAGGCCAAACGGTGACGATCGATTTGAGTGACTATCCCCTCTACCCCATCAACCGACTTTTGGGAATGCGGGCTTGGATAGTTGAAAAAGAGTGATGCAAAAGGGTGATGCAAAAGGGTGATGCAAAAGGTTAATGCAACAAAGTTAAGACAGGGCGATCGACCTGGTGGATTGCCTTGGGTGGGCTCTTGGGTGACGTGTGGAGCCTTCAAGTTTGCCCCCTGGATCAAATAGGACAATAAATTGGTGCTGGGGTTCGAGCCCGTCGCAGGACTTTGGCGTAGCCGTCGGCGTCAGATTTTTTGGCGAAACGCGCGATCGTCACTCGTTGCATGTTTGGCAACAAGCGCACGACCAGCCATCGCGTCATGCGATCGCGATAGGTCATAATATTCACATCTCCAATGCAAGTTGGAACTAGCCAGTGCAGAACTTTCCACGGGACGCACTGGCTTCTAGTTTATTGATTCAAATCATATCACACAAGTTTTCTGTGCATTCAAACAAGTTTTCTAGGGTTTGATTGGGTGATTCGGTGGCGACTACGGGAGATTATGGCAAGGGAGCGGATGACCAACAAGCGGTTATCTGACTTGATGAACGTTCATCCCAACACAATTTCTAATCTGAAAAAACAGGACAACATGCCTCATCTAGGAGGCGATACACTAAACGCCCTATGCAAGTACCTCAACTGCACCCCTAGCGACTTAATCGAATACAAGCCCGATCGGGATGATGCCACGGATCCCTAGGGGACGATCGTTGGTACACAATCGCTGCCAATTGCAGTCTTCTATGCCATGATCGGAAGCACGACCCACGGAAACACGACACAAAGTTGTGAAGTTGTTCGTCAGTCATCCCGTGATTTATCGCTGACTCCATGCCGCTCCTCGCACCTCTTTCCACTGGCCTCGTTCTTGAAAACCGTTACGAAGTCGCACAATTTCTGGGCTACGGCGGATTTGGACGCACCTATCTCGCCCGCGATCGTCACCGCTTCAACGAACTCTGTGTCCTCAAGGAATTTGCGCCCCAAATCAGCGAACCCAGCATCCTGCGCAAAGCCGAAGAACTCTTCCAACGGGAAGCCGGAACCCTCTACCAACTGCGCCACCCCCAAATCCCAGAATTCCGAGCCCTGCTGTCCATCCGCTACCAAGGCCAAGACGCCCTTCTCCTCGTCGAACAATATATTGCAGGCCAGTCCTACGAAACCTGGGTCGATCGTGGCAACCGCTTCACCGAAGCCGAGGCCATCCAGTTTCTGCTGGATATGCTGCCCATCCTCAGCTACATCCACGATCGCGGCGTCATCCACCGAGACATCGCCCCCGACAACCTGATTCGCGAACAAACCAGCGGCAAACCCTTCCTGATTGACTTCGGCAGCGTACGCCAAGTCGCCACAACCGCCCTGCAACTGTCCGGCAGTCCCGGTATGGGCACCCAAATCCACAAACCCGGATTTTCCCCGCCCGAACAATTACGTGGCGAAGTCTTTCCCAGTACCGACCTCTATTCCCTCGCCGTCACCACCCTCGTCCTGCTGACGGGTCGATCGCCCATGGAACTCTACAACGACCACCAAGCCCAATGGCATTGGCGATCGTTCGTCCCAGTCAGCCCTGCCCTCGGCAATTTACTCGATCGCCTTCTCTCCCACAGTCCCCGCGATCGCTACAGTTCCGCCCGCGAAGTCCAAACCCTCCTACAGTCCCTCCCACAGCGATCGACCCCAGCCAACTCGATCCCCCCCAACCCCTCTCCCCAACCCCGCGCCAGCTACATCCCCACTCCCCACTCCCCAAGTCCCAACTCCCCACCTCCCCACGCCCAACCTCCCTACTCTCCCACTCCCCAACCCTCCACCTCGACTCCCCCAACCCCTGCCTCCCATCCGCTCTCCCGCATGAACACGGTGGCCATTTCTCCCGCAACGCCCTACCCCGCCACCCCCCAAGCCAAGCCGCAACCTACCCCACAGTCCAGTTCCCTACCGATTCGATCGGCAGAAACCTCATCCGGCACGATCGTGGCAGCCCCCGGTAATCCTCGCCCCAGCCGTACCACCTCTGCACCCGCTACGGATGGAACCTGGATGTGGTCGATCCTCGCTCTGCCCTTCCGCCTACTCAAAGGCTGTTTCAAACTCCTCGGGTTTGGCTTTAAAACCGTTGATTGGGTGATGACCTGGGTGTGGCGGGTCATTTTGATCGGGGTGCTACTGGTGGGCAGTGCGATCGCGTCTTTTCTGTGGAAGTTAGATTTGACACCGAATTGGCAGTTTCCTGAAATCAAAATGCCGGAGCTGAAACTCCCGGAAGTTAAGCTACCGGAAGTCAAGCTGCCCGATATCCAACTCCCCAACCCCGCCGCCGAGAAGCCCAAAACCTGTTCTGATAGTGTCTTTACTCGCTATGAACAGGTCGGCTTAACCAAGCAGGACTTCTACCGACAGGTGAATCAGGAATTCTACGATCGCTACCCGGAACGGGTCGGCAGGCCCCTGACCGGGGATGCCAGCGATGCCAAACTGCGGCAGGAATGGTGCCAAATTGCGGAAACGGTGCTGGATCGAGCAGCCCGCGATCGGCGTTAAGGAGCATTCACCCGGCACTCCAATTTAGGCCACTTCATCATTGACACGAATAAAGAACAAATGTACTATCTAATCAAGTGTTCTTTATTCGCGAGTGGTGTCCTAGTTAGTGATATGGATTCATGGCTGCGTGACGGATAGCATAGCTTGCATATTCACCCACATATGGTACAGCTATGGCTTCACAAACCACTCTCTTGGACGCTCTGTTTTTGGTTGGTCAGATATTTAGATCCATCAGCAAGGAGAGCAAAACAATGGATGCAAGTAGTCACTTACGCATACCTGAAGAGCCGTGTGTAGTAGTTAAACAAGCACTTGAAGAAGGGGGAGATCTGCGGGCAAACATAGAAAAAATTTGCAGAAACAATCAATTCAACATTGATACTGTAATTGATATTGATGCTGTAATTGATTATGCAAATGCCCTTGCTGATTCGCGTAAAAACAAACCTCCACTGGAGTCTTATAACCCGACAGGTGCTTTTGACATCCCAGATTAAACAGCACGTTAAAACTAGAGGAGAGCTAGTTAGTGGTTTTATATACTGAAGGGAACGTTGTAATTTCTTTCAAGCTGTGAAACTAGCTTCTCTAAATAGAGCATGTCTTCTTCTTTAGGATAATCACCTTCAAACATCACAACTAGTCTTTTAAGGTACGTCACAACAACTTCTCTAGACTCTGGTGTTTTTAGATATCTCTCAACTTTAGGAAGTACAGGATATTGAGATACAACTTTTATAATGTACTTGAGAGCTGTTACGTAAGAGTCCTTTCCTTTATAAAGCGCCTTGCCTTCTTCTTCTAGAGAGCGAACATAAAAAGGTTCAATTGGGATTGGGAATCCGTGCCTAATACTACAGATGAGCCACGCTTTGAGATAAGATGTAACATCATCATAGAATGGGAGAGCCCAAAACTTTGCAGTTCCTGTTATTCCTAAAGCTTCATTGCAAGCTGTCCCTACTAGATGATAAAAGGGAGATTGCTGGTCTTTGTCTTCCGTAAAGCCCTCAATCAAACCTCTCTCTGCCTCTTTGCGAGCCCTCAAGTCTTGATTAAATTTCTTAATTTCATCTTCAAGATGTTCGGGTGATTTTTGGTATATGTGTTGAATATATTCACAGAATACTGCACGACTAAAATAGCTGGGAATTTTTTCACCACCTGCAGAGTATAGAACATCCAGGAACTCTAGCTCTTGCTCCAAGCGGTATCTATTATTTACTTGTCGAAGTAAATTTGCCCTTTCATGTTCAGCCAGTTGCTCTTGAGTTCTCTTGCATTCACTGATTCTTTCAATCACATATTTATTAGTGAAGAGTAGGAAAAAGCTAATTAGTCCGAACTCCACAACTACAGGAAAAATGATAGGAGTAAGAAATTGGGTAACATTGGAGGGCTGATTATTAGGAGGTGATGCAGCTTTCTCTTTGGGTGTTGGTGGAGCTTGCTCTTGAATAGAGCGTTGCACAGCCATACCAAACCAAAATGAACAACCAGCAATTGAGATACATAGAAGCGCTGCTACCAACTGAAAACTTTCAGGTCTCCATTTACCAATTCTTCGTTGCCAGGGTGATTTTTTCTTATTAGGAATTGCCTTCATAGCTATTTGCTCACCATATTTTATTGATTGGAACCCGAGGATTCCAGTATTGTTTACTGTAGTCCCATCGAATTAGATAAGACAAAAAACTGTTGGCTATAGCTTGCTTCAGAAAGCGTTTAGCAAATAAGTCTTAATATCATATTATTCATGAGGCAAATCTTTTTGAGTTAATTTTCTTAACAAGTTTGGATCTTCTTGTAAACACTTATAGATTCTGGCACGCATGTAAAGCGCTGTATTCTTATTGACATCAAGTGCTTGAGCAAGTTGTCTTACAGTGATATTTGATGGCGTACTGAAGATTAGGTGAATTGCCTGAAACCATTTCTGTAGATCAAGATGGGTTTTGTGGAATAGGGTTCCAACTGTAACACTGTACGAGGTGAAACAGTCTTTGCAGTGGTACCGATGGGTATGTGTGTATGCACTGGATCTTGTCGATCCACAGTATGGACATTGGGGCTTTCCTCCCCAGCGAATTTGCTCTAAATGCTTTATGCACTCATCTTCAGTCTGTGGAAACATTGAGGCTAGTAGTTTTAAGGTCAAGCTTTAGTGAATTAGAGGCTTAACCTTAACTACTTGCTAGAACGCTAGAGTTTGTTCAGGAATTGATTTTAATAGTTGGTATTCTCGTTTATCCGTTGTTTTAATGGATCCATAAGGCATGGTTTGGTACACCATACTCAAATCAGTGAATGCCCTCAGCCACCGCTCTCTATACAACCTAATTTTTGATCCCAGTGGCCGCAACTCCGCGAATGAATTGCTTTTGACTGACAAGAAAAATCACCCCGATCGGAATTGTGGCGATCGTCACGGCTGCCATCATCAGTCCCCAATTGTTCGTAAATTGCTCCTGAAAACTGGCTAGCGCTAACTGCACCGTTTGCAACTCCGGTCGAGTGGTGAAGACCAACGGCTTAAACAAGTCATTCCACTCGCCAATAAAGGCAAACAAAAACAGCGTCACCAAAGCCGGTCGTGCCAAGGGCAACAAAATCTGCCAGAGAATTTGCCAGCGATTGGCTCCATCCAAAGCCGCCGCTTCCTCCAGTTCGATCGGAATCGCCAGAAAATATTGCCGCAGCAGAAAAATTCCAAAGCCATTCACCGCCGACGGCAAAATCAACGCCCCGTAGGTATTAATCAGATGCCCTGTCTTCAGCACTAAAAAAATGGGGATCACGAGGATTTGTAACGGAATAATTAAGGTCGCCAGAATAATTAACAAAAGAAGCGACTTGCCCCAGAACCGCAGTCGCGCCAAAGCATAGCCCGCCAGCGCCGACGTAATCATCTGGAAAACCGTGACCCCCACCGCCACGATCGTCGAGTTGGCAAAGGCGACCCAAAAATTTCCCTGCTGCCAGGCGGCCTGATAATTGGCCAGCGACCAGCCTTCAGCCCCCTGAAACGACACCCACAACACCAAGCCCAGCGGCACCAGAACGATCGCCGCTCCAACGCCAAGCCCGATCGCTTTCATGACCGACTGCAAAACGACTGGCGTCACCCCGCTTGGCGTCACCCCGCTTGGCATCACTATGGACTTAACAATCGAGGTGATCCTTTGCATGACGATCGGCAATCTCCGGCCTAGCATTACTTCCAATCAATCAGGACAAGTCTTCTGACTCTATTAATAGCCCTACATGGACGGCATACCATAGCAGAACGCTATATAAGCAAAGGCGATTCAGGGAATTTGCTCATCAGATGACACGATGCCTGACCATACAGGTTAAAGTGTAGAGTGGGAATTCACAAAACTTCTTGATTCTTTTTCTTTACATAGAAGGGATAATCTGAAGCTGGTAGCTCCCAGCATGTTCATGATGAGGAGATGACGAGTCTATGCCGCAACTTGAGGTGATGCCAGAACTCGACTATCAGAGTCCAGTTTACAAAGATGCCTATAGCCGCATCAACGCGATCGTAATCGAAGGCGAAGAAGAGGCGTATAGCAACTACAACCAACTGGCAGAACTCATGCCCGACGATGCCGCTGAACTCCAAAAGCTGGCAAAAATGGAGTTCAGACACAAGAAAGGGTTTGAAGCCTGTGGCAAAAACCTAGAGGTTAACCCCGATCTGCTTTTTGCCAAGGAATTCTTTGCAGAGCTGCATGGGAACTTTCAAGCAGCCGCAGCCGCCGGCAAAATTGTGACTTGCTTACTGATCCAGTCCTTGATCATTGAGTGCTTCGCCATTTCGGCTTACAACATCTACATCCCTGTGGCCGATGACTTTGCACGCAAGATCACCGAAGGGGTTGTCAAGGATGAATATCTCCACCTCAACTACGGTGAAGAATGGCTGAAGGCAAACTTTGAAGCCTCCCGCGCTGAACTAGAGGACGCTAACAAGCAAAATCTTCCCCTGGTTTGGAAAATGCTGAACCAAGTTGAACAAGATGCCAAAAAGCTGGGGATGGAGCGGGAAGCCCTCGTAGAAGACTTTATGATTTCCTACGGTGAAGCCCTCGCTAATATCGGTTTTTCCACCCGCGATATCATGCGGATGTCGGCCTACGGACTTGCTGCTGTATAGAGCGTTCATGATTTGAGCCACTGGGGGCGCGATCGATCGCGCCCCCAATCCACTTGTCTGGGATCCTTTTATCTAACCCTCTCCCGTCACGCCCATGTTTGGTCTCATTGGTCATCTCACAAGCCTTCAACACGCCCAATCCGTTGCCCGAGATCTGGGTTACCCAGAGTATGCCGACCAGGATCTTGATTTTTGGTGCAGTGCACCGCCCCAGATTGTTGATGAGATTAAGGTCACCAGCGCAACGGGACAGGTGATTGAGGGTCGCTATGTGGAGTCCTGTTTTCTACCGGAAATGCTGGCGACTCGGCGGTTCAAGGCAGCGACTCGCAAAATCATCAATGCCATGGCCCACGCCCAAAAAAACGGGTTAAACATCACAGCACTCGGCGGTTTTTCCTCGATTATTTTTGAGAACTTTGACCTGTCACAGTTCCGGCAAATTCGCAACGTCACGCTGGAATTTGACAAGTTCACCACCGGCAACACCCACACGGCTTACATCATCGCCCGCCAGGTGGAACAGGCTTCGCAACAATTGGGGATGAAGCTTTCAGACTGCACGATCGCGGTTTGTGGGGCAACGGGGGATATCGGCAGCGCCGTCTGTCGCTGGTTGAACCAGCGGACGGATATGAAGGAACTGCTGCTGATTGCCCGCAACCAGGAGCGTTTGGAGAACCTGCAAGCGGATCTAGGCCGCGGCAAAATTATGCCCTTGGAAGCAGCTCTACCGGAAGCAGACATTATTGTGTGGGTCGCCAGTATGCCCAAGGGGGTGGAGATCGACCCGACTCAGTTGAAGCAACCCTGTCTCTTGATTGATGGCGGCTATCCCAAGAACTTGGGTAACAAGATCCAGCATCCTGGGGTTCATGTGCTGAATGGCGGCATTGTGGAGCATTCCCTGGACATTGACTGGAAGATCATGAACATCGTCAACATGGATGTGCCCCAACGGCAGCTATTTGCTTGCTTTGCGGAATCCATGCTGCTGGAGTTTGAGAAATGGTATACCAATTTCTCCTGGGGACGGAATTTGATTTCCACGGAAAAAATGGAACAAATCGGAGCCGCATCGGTCAAGCACGGGTTCCGGCCTTTGCTGTTGTCAGGCATTAGTTAGCTTTTTTCGCGAGTGTTCTGTGTTGCGCTCCCACAGCTAGCCCGTCCTATGCCCTGCAATCCCCAGCCCTGAATGCAATACGTTCTGATCATTCATGAAGTTGAAGACTACCTAGCGTGGAAGCGGGTTTTCGACGCCGCTGCCTCCATGCGCAAGGCAGCGGGTGAACGATCGTACCAGGTTCTCAAATATGAGCATGATGCCAACCGCATTGTGCATTTCTCGGTCTGGACTTCGATCGACGCTGCCCGACGGTTCTTTGAGTCCCCTGAACTCGTGCAAATTCGCAAAGAAGCCGGGGTGAAGGCTCCTGAGTTTCTCTATTTGGAGCAGCTTGAGGCGGGCGATTTGTAAGGCAATTTATCAATCGCTGTCGCGGGGAACCCCCCAGCGATCGCCCCGGTTCGGTTTTCACGATGATTGAGGTTCCAAGGAGATTCCCCCTTAGCTTTATGCTTATTGAAGGAGTTTGATCTCTCCGCCCGTCCGTTTCATTCTGAATCCCTATGGCAACGCCCGATCGCAAACCCGTTTTGCTCGACTTCGAGAAGCCCCTCGCTGAACTAGAGGGCCGCATTCAACAAATTCGTGACCTAGCCGACGAAAACGAAGTCGATGTCGGCGAACAAATTCGGCAGTTGGAAGCCAGGGCACAACAACTGCGGCAGGAAATTTTTGGCAACCTGACGCCAACGCAGCGGCTACAAGTGGCGCGCCATCCCCGTCGCCCCAGCACCCTGGACTATATCCAAGCCATTAGTGACGAATGGATCGAATTGCATGGCGATCGTGGTGGCTTTGACGATCCAGCCGTGGTGGGCGGTGTGGCACGGCTGGATGGTCGGCCTGTGATGATGCTGGGTCAGCAAAAGGGGCGGGATACAAAGGATAATATTGCCCGCAACTTTGGCATGGCTTCGCCCGGTGGCTATCGCAAGGCTATCCGATTGATGGAACATGCCGATCGATTTGGTATGCCGATTCTCAGCTTTATTGATACCCCTGCGGCTTGGGCGGGCCTGGAAGCGGAGGAATTTGGGCAAGGGGAAGCGATCGCCTTTAATTTACGGGAGATGTTCCGCTTTGAGGTGCCGATTATCTGTACTGTAATTGGCGAGGGGGGATCCGGTGGGGCCTTGGGGATTGGCGTCGGCGATCGCTTAATGATGCTGGAACACGCCGTGTACAGTGTGGCTCCCCCCGAAGCCTGTGCTGCCATTCTCTGGCGGGATGCCGCTAAAGGCCCCCAAGCCGCAGCAGCCCTCAAAATCACCTCAGAGGATTTGGCAAACTTGGGCTTGATTGACGAAATTGTGAAAGAACCTACGGGAGCTGCCCATTCTGATCCGGTACAAGCCACTGAACTACTGAAGGAAGCCCTACTACGCAACCTCCATGAGTTAGATCAGCTCACCAGTCAACAGCGACGAGAGCTACGCTATCGCAAGTTCCGGAACATGGGCAAATTTACAGAAGCAACCGTCTAAGCAATTCTAAGGATTGGGCATGGTGTTATTCTCCATGCCTTTTTCAATACCAACCAGGGAGCCCTCAGGGTTCCCAGCAACGATGCTGAATCAGTTTCTGACCCAGTTTTGATGAAGCCAATTTTTAGGCAAGGTTAATCCAAGGGTGAGAATTGGCTGTCAGGATAGTAGCAGCCCACCCCAGATGTGCAGAACAGTCTGCTGAAAGGATACCCCTTGAGAAGATGCGGGAATAGAGAAAAATCAATCCGTCGCCGTGATTCCGTTAATACTTGTTCCCCTACCCATCTGCAACAAATGCTATAATTTGAAGTCGTAACAATTGTTTACATCTTTTTTTAAGATCGCACTCTGCTTTTGTTTTCCATGAACAGACGCTTGTGAAGAACAAGAGTGACGCAGCGATCGTAGTTTTTTAGGCAACTTTCTTAACTCATTGCGAGAACAGTACGTTGACTCAAACGCGATACGCTCTGATTACTGGAGCCAGTAGTGGAATTGGTAAGGCTACGGCGCTTGCATTTGCTGAGGCAGGGATTCATCTAGTTTTGATGGGTCGCAACTTGGCAAAGTTGGAAGCGGTGGCGGCGATCGCCCGTCAATCCGGTGTGGAGGTTCAGGTATACAGCCTGGATTTTGCTGACCTGGCAGGAATCCAACCGCAGGTCAATACCATTGCTAGTTCGGTACCGCGCCTCGACATTGTGGTGAACAATGCTGGAATGGGATATACCGGCTTGTTGGCAGAAACTTCTCTGAAGGATTGGCAGCAAGTGATCGATTTAAACCTGACCAGCGTATTCCAATGTATCCAAGGAGTTTTACCCGTCCTGCGATCGCAGCGCAGCGGCACCATTATTAACGTTGCTTCCGTTGCAGCACACCAAACGTTCCCCAATTGGGGCGCTTACTGTGTCAGCAAGTTTGGCTTACTGGCGCTTTCAAAAACGCTGGCAGCGGAAGAGCGAACCCATGGAATTCGGGTGGTCACCATTTCCCCTGGCTCCGTGAATACGGAACTGTGGGATACGGAAACGGTAGAGGCAGATTTCGATCGTACTGCCATGCTGACTCCGGAAGTGGTGGCTCAATCGATTTTGCACATGGCGCAAATGCCCTCAACCGCAGTTGTGGAAGAACTTGTCCTGATGCCGAATGCTGGCACATTTTAGGTTCAAGTTTGGCAGGATGGCTCTTGTTTGATTAAACGCTTGGGCAAATGCTTGAGCCAACATTGTTCAGCAAGGGCTTTGGTCAGTTTTTGATTACACACTCTACCCTCAATTCATTATGACGCTTGCAAAGGATATGTCTCCCCTAACCTCCAGTCTCGAAGCAGAATTGACCCGTAACACCCTGCGTGAAGAAGGCGATGCCGATTATTTTGCCTCCATGGAATCTGCTGTTCGAGAAATGCTGATTGGGGTGGGGGAAGATCCCAATCGGGAAGGGTTGCTTAAGACACCGAAGCGGGTGGCTAAGGCGATGCAGTTCCTCACGAGTGGCTATAGCCAATCCCTAGAGGAGTTGCTGAATGGGGCAATTTTTGACGAAGGACATAATGAAATGGTGCTCGTGCGCGACATCAATTTCTTTAGTCTGTGTGAGCACCATATGTTGCCGTTTATGGGCCGTGCCCACGTTGCGTATATTCCTAACCAAAAGGTTGTCGGACTGAGTAAGCTGGCTCGGATTGTGGAAATGTATTCTCGCCGTTTGCAGGTTCAGGAACGTCTGACCCGTCAGATTGCGGAAGCGTTGCAGGATGTATTGCAGCCCCGAGGTGTGGCAGTGGTGATGGAAGCAACTCACATGTGCATGGTAATGCGTGGGGTGCAAAAGCCGGGTTCTTGGACGGTGACAAGTGCCATGGTGGGGTCTTTCCAGGAAGACCACAAGACGCGGGAAGAGTTCTTGAATTTGATCCGCCATCAACCGGCCTTTTTCTAAGGGCATTCACGGTGCTTCCTAACGTCGGGCTATGACATTAGGAAATAGATTTTGACGGATTTACTGAATGGGCTGAATGAACAAAAGTTGAATAGACAAGAGGTATGGCGATCGCCATACCTTTTTTATTGAGATGGGAAATTTTATTGGGACGGGAAATGGAAGGGCTGCTGATCGGGGTCGCTGACACAGCGGCGATCGCTGCATTTGGGTAAAAGCGAGGCGGACTGCATCGTTAGTCTTTGAGATCAGCGATTCTCACGATGACTTTTTGTGGGTTCGCCTCGGGGTGTGGGAAGCAATTAATCAGGCGTTAGTGGAGCAGGTGCAGCAACGAGAAGGACGAGAATCCGAAAACCTGCGGAACACCTGCCCTTCAGCCTTTACCAACGGCGTTGCAACACGCTAACCCATTCGCCTTCTACCCCAGGCACAGGCATGGGTTTCCCCCAGTAAACCCTGTCCACAAACCCGATCGAATGCAATCGGTTAATGATTGACTCTACCGTTTCCTTAGTGCCGAAAAGTTGTAACCGATAGTATGGATGCAACTGTTCGATCGAGCGATCATTCCGATCGCTAGAACCTTTCGCCATAATTGAGCTTCTCCTGTTTGTAGTGAGTCTTTGCCCTCACCCTAACCCTCTCCCGGAGGTAGAGGGAACCCGATCTCTTGCTCCCTTCTCCTGCGGGAGAAAGGCCGGGGATGAGGGCGGAAGAAAGCCCAAAAATTTAGAGCCACCCCGTTTGACATCACAAACAAGAGTGGCTCGGTCAGATGCTAAAATCCTCATCAAGCCTCCTTGCTGCTCGCACAGCGCGGGGGAATAGCTACCCGGAGTTGTCTCACCAACAAAGGGTAGTGCCCTAAATTTTTAGGATCCCAGCGACCTCATGCTTCATGCCAAACCGTCTCACGAAAGAAGGATGTCCATGGCGATCGCTATGACTGAACACAGTACAAATAAACGCCCATACCTGTCAATCCCACTTTATAAAACTGCTTAATTTGTATTGTTGTGAATTAATACTGTCAACCAAATACAGCAAGCATTTATGCAGCAAGCAATTCAACAAAAACAGCGACGATCGCACTCAACACGATCGTCGCTGTTTCATAATTGACTTCTATTGCAACTGACTAACTGTTCATCAATCGAATAAGCAATCGAATTAGTCACCCGTTACAATCTTCGGCACCTTAAAGAAATCATCTTCCCGATCGGGCGCAGAACTCAGAATCGCCTCCCGGTTTTCGTAGGCCCGCTGCACATCCACCCGCGTCACATTACTTACATCGATCGCCCGAGTCGTCGGTGGCACATCCGCCACATCCAACTCATTCAACTGCTCCACATAATCCAAAATGCTCGTGAGCTGCCCCGCAAATTTTTCCTCTTCCTCCGGCGTCAGCGCCAACCGAGCCAACGTCGCCACCTTATGAACCTGTTCGCGATCGAGGGACATATCTCAACCTTGCCTCCAGAAAACCGTCGTTTATTCTAGCTCAGAAATCGCCATCCCAAAAAACAGACCGGAATTAGAAATAGACATCGATCGTCGATCGGCCCGTCGTCTTCAACCAGTTCTGCGCTTCGATGTAATTGTTCGGCGCAAGCAAAATCGCCCGCTTCCAATACTCCGCCGCCTTATCAAACAGCGCTTCCCCTTCCTCATCCAAGCCCTCTTCCTTGGCCTGCTCCCCTTGGTAATGGTAAATCACCGCAATATTGTTCAACGCCTGGGGCATCCGAGGATTCAGTTCCAGCGCCTGGTGGTAATAGTCCAGCGCCTCTGCCTGATCACCCACACTCGCCTTGATCAAGCCAATGTTGTAGAGCACAAAGCTACGATCGTTACTATCTTCCTCCAGCTTCAGCGCCTCAAAATAGTTATCCAGCGCCTCTGCATATTCCCCATCCGCCTGGGCAGACATCCCATCCCGATAATAGGCAAACGCTTCCTTTTCCTTCTTGCTGGCAGGAAACACCTTGAGGATGATATCCGCCATCACGGTAAAGCTTTTATCAATGAAGTTGTCGTTGCGTTGGGATCTAGGCATGACTGTCTCGTTAAAGCAGCAATTTATCTAGCTCCCATTGTAAGGGCTTGGGGTATCACGGGTTGGGGGAATGCCGCAGGAAACGATCGCCGCAACCAAGGCACCATTTCCTGCCCCCGAAACAGCGTCCAATCCGCATTCCCCAAAGGCACCCAAAAAAAATCAAAGGCGATCGGGCCTTTGCGCGCCCCCGAAAATTCCTCATAATGCCGCCACCGCCGGGGCGCAGGGGCCGTCAATTGCAAATGGAAGGCATGGTATTCCCGCATCCGTGCCTGTCCCACCTTCCAAAAACTGCCGAGATAATCCACAACCTGAACCGCCTTCAACCCCGTTTCTTCATAAACCTCCCGCAGCAGGGCATCGACGATCGCCTCTCCCGACTCGATCGATCCTCCGGGAACCTGAATGCCAAAGTAAGGATAATCTTCCTGCCGAAACACTAACAGTTCTTCTTGGTGGGTGATGTAGGCCAGAACTTTGCGTTTCACCGATGGGGCAGGGGAAAGATTCATAGCGGCAGTGGGATGAACGATCGAGCAACTATGCTAACGAAGTTTCCCCAACTCGGCATGGGGTTAAACACCGTTTTCCATGAATTCTGCCATTGCCAAAAAATTGCAATTGATCATTCCACCCCCCTGACCGGAATTTTCATCCCCGATCGCCCAAATTCCTTTTAAAATGAAAGAAATATTACAAAATGTAACGATATGATAAGTCCCGCAAAATCCATTGCAGTCATCGGAGCCGGAATCGGAGGCTTAACCGCCGGTGCATTGCTGGCAAAACGGGGCTATCAGGTCAAAATTTTCGATCAGGCGATCGTGCCCGGTGGCTGTGCATCCACCTTCCAGCGGCGGGGCTTCACCTTTGATGTCGGAGCCACCCAAGTCGCTGGATTGGAACCGGGCGGCATTCACCATCGCATCTTTACGGAACTCGGCATCGATCTCCCCGCCGCCACCCTCTGCGATCCGGCCTGTGTCGTCTGGCTACCGGGCGAGGCAGAACCGATCCAAATGTGGCGCGATCGGGCGCAATGGCAAGCCGAACGCCAACGGCAATTTCCCGGCAGCGAACCCTTCTGGCAATTGCTCAACACCTTATTTGAAGCCAGTTGGAAGTTCCAAGGCCGCGATCCAGTTCTGCCCCCCCGCAACCTGTGGGATCTGGGCCAACTCCTGCAAGCCCTCCGCCCCGACACCTTAATCACCGCCCCCTTTGCCCTGTCCACCGTAGGCGATGCGCTGAAATGGTTCGGCCTGTATGACGATCGGCGCTTGCGAACCTTCCTCGATGTCCAACTCAAGCTCTATTCCCAGGTCAACGCCGACGAAACCGCCCTCCTCTACGCTGCCACTGCGTTAGCGGTTTCCCAGGAACCCTACGGACTCTGGCATTTGCAGGGCAGTTTGCAAGTCCTCAGCGATCGTCTCACCACCGCCCTGGAAACCCACGGGGGCAGTCTGCACCTGCGCCACACCGTCGAAGCCATCCACACCAACGGCACCCAGGCCACCGGCATCACCGTCCGCAATCAAAAAACCGGGGAAACTTGGCTCGAACCCGCCGATCACATTGTGGCCAACGTGACGGTTCAAGACGCCGTGCGACTGCTGGGCGATCGGGCCCCGGCGGGCTACCGTCAGCGGGTCAACCAACTCACCGATCCTTCGGGAGCCTTCGTCGTCTACCTGGGCGTGGATCAAGCGGCCATCCCCAAGAGTTGCCCACCCCACCTGCAATTCCTGTACGACTACAACGGCCCGATCGGAGAAAATAACTCCCTCTTTGTCTCCGTCAGCAAACCAGGGGATGGCCGTGCGCCGGAGGGCAAAGCCACGCTGATCGCTTCATCCTTCGTCGATGCCACCCCTTGGTGGGCCTTGAAAGATCAACCCGAAGCCTACCAAGCCCGCAAACAGGCGTATACCGACACCGCGATCGCCCGACTGGCCCAGCATTTTGACCTAGAAGGCACGATCGTCTATCAAGAAGCTGCCACCCCCCTGACCTTTTGGCGCTACACCGCACGACAGAAGGGTTTCGTGGGAGGCGTGGGGATGCGGTTATCGACCTTTGGCCCCTTTGGCTTTGCCAATCGCACCCCTGTCCCGCACCTCTGGCTCGTGGGTGACTCCACCCATCCCGGCGAAGGTACCGCAGGCGTCAGTTACTCTGCCTTGACGGTCGCGCGGCAAATTGCAGCTGAAAATTAAGGCGACAAAATTGCAGTTGAAAAATTGCAGTTGAAAATTGCAGCCCCGATCGGAATTTCTGCTAAAAAAAAGTTGAGCAAAAACTGTTTTATCAAGAATAAAACGACTCAAACAGTTTGAGACAATTGCCAAATTTGTAATATTTATTTTCTAATTGTGGGTCATGAATTCTGATCTTTCATAGATTCGTGCAATATTTATCCGCTGGATCACGCTTTTTATCCCTGTTTCTTTCCCTCAAATGGGTGAACAGGTAGGCGATAGGGCATATTCATACAAGACCCATGTCAGGGATCTATCAATTGAATTGAAAAAACATGACTGCATTAAGCGATGTATCTGTTTAGGGGGAATAGATAACCCCCTCGATCGAACTCCCTGTCTCCGCGTGAGATTGACTGATAGGTTCACTGACAGACGGTTTCTGTTCTGCGAATATACTCTAGTCATCAAGTCAGTGTGTTCTATGCAAAGTTGGCCTTCGACAGAGCGGTCTTCCAAGGATTTGTTACCTGCATCGATTCCCTACCGACCCAGTAGCTTACGAACCTCTGATCTCACAACACTGTCTACGGTTGCGCAATATCAAATCCGGAAAATTCTACGCAAGTTCGTCAATAGCCGTTTAGAGCATGTATCCGAGCCAACGCTAAACTTGCAGAATCTGGAAGCCGTTGATCTCAATGTCCTGTTGCTTTGCCTCTATCCCACCCCCAAGGATCGCTATCAATACGTTCAGCGGCTGGAAGTGTTGACGCTAGCTCGGAGCCATATCCTACAAGGCCGATCGATGAGTATGAGCCTGGAGGAAGTTGAAAGCAGTATCTTGAGTATTTTAGAACTGCCTCGCCAACCCGTACTGTCAACAACGCCTCCACTGCTGACTGAAGCCTTCACGAGTCAGTTTAAATTTTTCCATCACCAGGGCATTCAAGAAGGGTTGCGATATCAAGATGAGCTGTACGGCTTGATTTACAACATTGAAGGCCATTACAAGCGCTACGCCTATCCCATCCTGTGCGGTTTGCTCAGTCGGCAAATTGCAGCCCTGCTCACAATTTCTAGCCGACGGTGGGGCCTCTGGATTGAGATGAAGTCACCGATTTATCAAGTATTGAGCGATTTTCAGTTTGAGGAGTTTTATAACATTCAGCATTGCTTAGCTTGTCTTGGGGACAGCCATCCTCCGCAAACCTATCCTTGTCTCCCTAGTTCCAGTTTCCCTAGTTCCAGTTTCCCCAGTTCCAACACCCCAGTTTCTCAAAATCAAGATTGACGGGGTTCTTACTGACTGAGGGGTGGAACCATTATTGGCCCATGAGTCTGCGCCATTGCCCGATCTGTGACTGCGCTTGGCCGTAGGCGACTGTCCCTGATGGCACTTTTTGCGCCGTGGCGATCGCGCCGGGAAAATCGCCAGCACTGGCTTGACCCAGGGCAATGTCTAAAATTTGTTGACTCCATTGATCGACAGCTTGGGATGCCTGCGATCGTAAAGGACTGGAACCTGGAACCTGACGGGCGAGACCAATGGCTTCCACCAAGGCATCGGGAGTCCCGCCACTGGCACGCTCCACCGCTCTGGGCAGGATCTGCTCGGCTTGGGCACGGCTGCGGAATTTTTCAATTTTGGCCTGGGCGGTGTCGTAGGCAGAAGTGCCCGGTGGAATTTGCTCCAATTGCGCGATCGCGGCTTCCAAATCGCCAGATTCCGCCAAACTCTCAGCATTATCGAGAGTGGGCTGGTACTGAGTCCGGGCAATTTGATCACTCCAGCGCCGAATTTTTTCCTGCGCTTGTTTATACAGCGATCGATTGGACTGAATCTGCTGGGCTTGGGCGATCGCCGCTTGCAACGAAGTCACATCCCCCGCTGCGGCCAGTTGATCGGCCTGATCTAAAATTGGGCGATCCTCCGCTGCCTGGGTTTGGCTGGTGACTTCTTCAATCAGTTTTCTGGCATCGCCATACTGCGCGGTAGATGCATCAATTTGCGAGGCTTCCGCGATCGCCTGTTGAATTTCGTTGGGATTGCCGCTCTTGGCTAGTTGACGGGCACGATTCAGTTGGCCTAGGGCGGTCAGTTCCGCTTGCCAACGGCTGGCCAACCGTTGTGCCCGATCGTACAGGGGACGACCGGCACCAATGCGCTGCACCTGGGCGATCGCATCTTCCAAATCCACTTCCAAGCCTTTGGCTGCCCGCGATTGCGCGCCGACTAACACTACAAAGTCGTCTACATCCTGCTTCAGCCTCAGTTGGTCAGGAATGCGATTGGCAATGCGCAGGGCTTCATCAAAGTTGCGCCGTTCCGCTGCATATTCCGCCAGTTCCATCAAGCGTTTACCCAAGCGGGGCAGCATGTCCTGGGCGTCTTGATAGACATAGCTCTTCTCGTTAATGCTGGCGACGTTTTCCACCGCTTTGATCAGGTCGTCGGCAGTTCCCCGATCGATCGCCCGTTGCGCTTGTCCCAATTTGGTAATGTCGTCCCGCGTTGTGGCAATGAGCTGGGTAATTTCTGGATATTTTTTCGTTTGCCAATATTCATTCTCTAACCCCAGGAGTTTAGTAGCTTCCAGGGAGGCTTGTCGCCAATTTTGTTTCCGTAGCAAATCTTCAACTTTCTGGGCGATCGCTTCGGCCTCTGACCAAATTTTTTCCCAGGTTTTGACCCGTTCTTCCACCAGTTTGGAGGCCGAAGAATCCTGGGGAACCTTGCGGGCTGCACCGATGGCTTCCTGGATATTGCCTTCTTGGAAACTCTTTTCCGCGAGATTGAGCAAATCCGTTGCCCATTGTTCCATTAACCGACTGGCTTCGGGATAGAGCGGGTGATCCTTGGGTAACGACTTGACCAATTCGATCGCCTCTAGGAGATCCTTAACGGTTTCCTTTCCGGCAGCAATTTGGGCACAGTGGAGCCGCAACGAAGCCGGAGCTAAAGGCCAGAAGACTGAAGGACAGTTGGGCACTGCTGGCAATTTAAACAGAAACGCTAGGGACAGCACGGTTAACCCACCGCTGAGCAGTAATCCCACGATCGTGATGAACCGCCAATCCAGTAAACGCCGTTGCAAATTGGCCCAAAAGACTGTCTTGGCGCTATTGGAATTGGCATTATCGGAAGGCTGTTGCCGATCGGCAGATGGGGGCCGACCAGAACGCCGTTGGACGGGACGATCGGTGGAATTCGATGCCTCCGATCTCGATTGTTGCTGGGCGATCGGGGATCGAGGAGGTGCTAACTCAGGGGATGCCGCTGCTTCTGGTGCAGAGGAATTCCTCGATCGGGCGGGAGCCCCCTTGCCTTGGGACGGTTGACGCAGCCGATTGGCGGCATCCGCCGGACGATCTGGACGATTTGGAATTCCCTGTTTTCTCGTCATAGTCAACTCAGAAACAGCAGTTGCGTTCTACCATCACTCCGGGACAGCAGAATTTTGATGACATCCTAACCCCCAATGTTGAAAAAACCAAATTTTTTCTGAGTCACGATCGTGTTGTGGGGAGCTCTCGAAAAAATTATGCTAGGTTGAACCTGTCCCTTCGATCGGACTCTTGGGGTTATGGTGAACCTTCAACCGTCTGCCCAAACCGAAGTCACGGTTCCGAGTGAAAATTTATGGGAAGTCGTTTACCCGGACAGCGACGGCCAGCCCATAGCGGATAATACGAAGCAGTTTGAGTGGATCGTTTTAATCAAGAAAAATCTGGATCTACTCTTTGTTAAAGAGCCGAATGTCTTTGTTGCTGGAGATTTGCTGTGGTATCCGGTAGAGGGTAACCCGAAAATTCGCATTGCACCGGATGCCTTGGTGGTTTTCGGTCGGCCTAAAGGAGAACGAGGTTCCTACCAGCAGTGGCAAGAGGATAATATTCCGCCTCACGTGGTGTTTGAAATCCTGTCTCCTGGCAATACCTCCCTGGAAATGGAGCGTAAGTTGTTGTTCTATGAACGCTATGGCGTGGAAGAATACTATCTCTACGATCCAGATCACAATCTGTGCCGAGGTTGGCTTAGGGTCGATGGCTATTTCGACGAAATTATTACGATTGATCAATGGATCAGTCCTCGGTTAGGCATTCGCTTTGACCTGACGCAGGATGTTCTACAGCTTTATCATCCTGATGGTGTTGTTTGCCAGAGCTATACCGAAATTGCTCAACAGCTTGAACAGGAACGCCAAGAAAAAGAGCAAGCTCTGCAAAAATTAGCAGAAATTGAAGCAAGAGCTGGTCGTCTGGCCGATCGATTACGAGAATTAGGAATTGACCCCCATCAGATCTAGTCGCTTGCTGGCGGAGCGAATCTCTTGAGCAGGTTGCCAAAGATGAGTCTCGCTAAAACAGTGTCCCCTTTGCCGATATGATGGTTAATCGGTTTGAGCGGGAGACATTTCAAGGGAGATAGCGCTATGGCACAGAACTTGCAAGGTAAAGTTGCGATCGTCACCGGAGCATCGCGGGGCATTGGACGCTCCACCGCATTGGCCCTCGCCTCGGAAGGAGCCTCGGTGGTCGTTAACTATGCAAGTTCCAGCGGGGCTGCTGATGCAGTGGTTGCCGAAATTGAGCAAGCGGGAGGAACCGCGATCGCCCTGAAAGCGGATGTCTCCAAGGCGGAAGAAGTCGATCAAATGATCGAAGCGACAATGGCCAAGTTTGGCCGCATTGATGTCTTAGTGAACAATGCAGGCATTACCCGTGATACCTTGCTGCTGCGGATGAAGCCAGAAGATTGGCAAGCGGTCATCGATTTGAACCTGACGGGGGTTTTCCTCTGCACCCGAGCGGTTAGCAAAATTATGCTGAAGCAAAAATCCGGTCGGATTGTCAACATCACTTCCGTCGCGGGCCAAATGGGGAACCCTGGTCAAGCCAACTACAGCGCGGCCAAAGCGGGCGTCATCGGCTTTACCAAAACGGTGGCGCGGGAACTCGCTCCCCGGGGCATTACGGTGAATGCAGTGGCCCCTGGATTTATCGCCACGGATATGACCAGTGATTTAAACGCTGAACCCATTCTGCAAATGATTCCGCTCAATCGCTATGGTCAGCCGGAAGAAGTCGCAGGCATGATTCAATTCCTAGCGGCTTCCCCGGCAGCCGCCTATGTCACAGGACAGGTCTTTAACGTTGATGGCGGCATGGTGATGGCCTAGGAATACCAGCACAAAGAATCTACCGAGAGGCGTTGGAAAAACGATTCAGTAGACTCTATGGGTAACACCTAGATTTTTCAAAGGCTGATGGCATAAGGGTTTTCTATTATCTTCTGCTGACTTTTTTGAAGGTTTTGGGCTTCAATTGAGTCGCTAAGAACCGATAGGATTTGGGGGATTCGTTGAGGACGTTGAATCCTCGTTGACCTGATCCCTGATGTTCGGAGGAAGCCCCTATGTCCCGCCTAGCAGTTTTTTTCATGACTACCTTGAGTCTGCCTGCCCTGGGGTTGGCAGTTCTTCTAGGGGGCGCTGCTTCCTCAAACGCAGCAGAGATTAAGGCGCAATCTGTCCAGCACAATTCCCAAGCAACCTTAACCCAGTCAGCTTTAAGCCTGGGGGCGATCGACGGCGCTTCCGTAGACACCCCCAGCTCGGAAATGGGGCAAGTCACTATGGGGCAAGTCACTTCAGTGTCCCAGCTTTCCGATGTCAAACCCACGGACTGGGCTTTTCAGGCGTTGCAGTCCCTCGTTGAGCGCTACGGTTGCATTGCGGGCTATCCCGATCGCACCTATCGTGGTAACCGGGCCATGACCCGCTACGAGTTTGCCGCTGGCTTGAATGCCTGCATGGATCGGGTCAATGAGCTGATTGCCGCAGCCACCGCAGATTTGGTCAAGAAAGAAGACTTGGCCACGCTGCAAAAATTGCAAGAAGAGTTTGCCGCTGAACTGGCGACCTTGCGCGGTCGGGTAGATGCCCTAGAAGCCAAAACGGCCACCCTGGAAAAGCAGCAGTTTTCCACCACCACCAAATTGCAAGGCGAAGTCATCTTCAGTCTAGCGGGAGCCTACGGAGCCTACGACGGGGGTAACCTCGCATTTATCAACAACACCAATGCGGCGGTTCTCGCGCCACCCACAACCCCGATCGCCCTCCTCCCAACTCCTACCGCTGGACGGGATGCCAATATCACCCTGAATAACCGGGTACGGCTCAATCTCAACACCAGTTTTACCGGCAAGGACTTGCTGATTACCGGACTGCAAGCCTACAACTTTGGCAGTGGCCCCAGTACCGCCTTTCCTGGCTTCAATAACGGGTCTAGCTTGGCTGGAACTTTGGGGTATGGGGATGTGATTTTCGGCAACAACAGTAACGTCCGCCTAGGCTACGAACCGCAGTTTCCCACCCTCAATCCCCAAACCCTCCAACCCAAGGGCGGCAATAACAGCCTAGAACTCTACAAACTGCTATACATTTTCCCCGTGGCCGATCGCTTAACAGCGTTTGTCGGCACCAATGCAGAAGTCTCCGATGCCTTTCCGTCCATTCTGCCCTTTGCGGGAGAAGGCCAGGGAGCGCTTTCCCGGTTCGCAACGTTACCAGCGGCCCATCGGGTCTCCGGCGGTACTTCCCAAACGGGATTGGCGGCAGCGGCGGGGGTAATTTTTAAGATTTCGGATGCGATCGACTTCCGTGCCCTCTATGGTTCTGTCAACTCTAACCTGCCCCAAAATCAGGGCTTTCCGGGAACGCCGCTGGGAGCAGGCATTTTCAACGGTAGCTACATTGCGGCAGCGCAGTTGACGGTGAAGCCTTCGGCCAATCTGGATATCGGGTTGAACTATGCCCACAGCTACCACCAGATCAACATTCTGGGTACTGGCCTCAGCAGCTCGGACATCGGCGCAATTCTCTTTCCCGCCACCTCTTTGGGGGATCTCGCCAACCAAGGCATCAAGATGGACACGATCGGGGTGACGGCGGCCTATCGTTTGAACCCGACGATTACGCTGGCAGGTTCCTTCTCCTACATCTTTAGCGATCTGGTGGATGTCAACGCTTCCACCGACTTTATGAGCTGGTTGGTGGGCATTCACGCCAAAGATATTGGTCAAAAGGGCAACTCAGCAGGGTTAATCTTTGGTCAACCCCTAGCACGCACCTTCGTGGGTGGATTGGCTGTCAGACCGGAAGATACCAAGCCCTACCAGTTGGAAGGCTACTTTAACTATCGAGTGAATGATCACATCAGCATTACGCCAGGGGTGTTTGTCATCTTTAACCCAGAAGGCTTTAAGGATAACCCCACTGCGATCGTGCCTGTTATTCGGACAACGTTTACGTTCTAAACGCCAACTTCTTCCAGATTGCCTAGAAACTTAATCCCCCAGATTCCCTCCAACAAAGCACTTGCAAGTCAATTTTGGAGGGTTCCTGGCGGATATTTCTGGATAACTTTCTGGCATCACCTAGCTTTCTGGCATCACCTAGCTTTCTGGCATCACCAGCACCTTATCGACCCGATTGCCGTCCATATCCATCACTTCAAACCGCAGGCCATCCCAAACAAAATGATCGGCGGATATGGGAATCCGGCCTAGGTACATTACGACAAACCCTCCTAGCGTTTGGTAACTACCGCGATGTTCTCCCGGTAGTTCCCGCTCTTCCATTTCTAGTAATTCTTTGAACTGATAAATCGGCAACATCCCGTCCAGCAGCCAAGAGCCGTCTTCCCGCTGAATTGCCTGGGGCTCTTCTAAATCCTCCGCACTGGGTAGGTCACCTACCAATGCTTGTAGGATATCCGTCAGTGTAACCAAGCCTTGAATTACACCGTATTCATCAACAACAAAGGCAATTTGATTTCCCGTTTGCTTAAACAATTCCAAAACCTTGAGCGCACGGGTACTTTCCGGAACAAAAACCGGCTTTTGTAGGGATTTCGTAAAATCGAGTTGGTCTCCTTCCAAGGATTCCATCAGCAAATCGTAAACTTGGATTACCCCCAACAAGTTATCCAAGCCCCCTTGGCAGACCGGAAAGCGAGCGTGGGAGCCTTCATGCATGGCGCGACGGTTTTCTTCAGCGGAATCTTCTAGATCTAACCAAAGGATATCCACCCGAGGCGTCATAATCGCACTGACCCGCCGATCGCCGAGCTGGAAGACCCGCTTCATGATGTCTTCTTCGGCCTGCTCAAACATGCCTGCTTCAGTCCCCTGCTCAATCAGCACCCGAATTTCTTCCTCAGTCACCTGCGGCTCATCGGAAGGCCGAATGCCCAAAATTTTCAGCACAATATCGGTGGATTGGCTGAGCAAGTAAACGATCGGGGAAGCCACCTTGGCCAACAAACTCATCGGCCCTGCCACTGCTGCAGCAATGCCCTCGGGGGAGTTGAGGGCCAGCCGTTTAGGCACCAGTTCCCCCAGAATAAGGGTGAGATAGGTCACGGTCAAAACTGCCAAACCGAAGGCTAAGCCCTCGCTGTAAGCCTTGAAGATCGGAATATCTTCCAAGATGGGCTTAAACACCGACGAGAAGACCTGTTCCCCAAACGCCCCAGAAATAATCGCAATTAAGGTAATCCCAACTTGGGCTGCTGCCAAAAAGTTATTGGGATTGTTCGCGAGGTGGAGGGCAGACTTGGCACCTTTGTCGCCTTGGTTGGCGGCCTGCTGCAACCGCACTTTGCGGGCAGACACGATCGCCATTTCTGACATCACAAACAGGGCATTGGCAATGATCAGGAGCAGAACGATGAGAAAGTTGGTGGCGAAGGAAGACATGTCCCCTGGGGATGACGAGAGATGACTGTCTTAGTTTATCGGAGAAAGCTAAGATCGCCTAAAACTCCTCTAGGGTCGCTTGAATTCCCAAGCTGGTTAAACTTTGCAACAGTTGATCAGCCTTGGCCCGATCGCTAAAGGCTCCAGCTTGTAAGACCGTTTGGCCTCGGGATGTAGTTGTAAACGCATCGGGCACAATTGTGCGTAAGGCACGCTCATCGGAGAGTGGAGCCACGACCCGCACGCGCAGAACCGCAGCGGGGGCTCCCGATCGGGTTGGAGGAATGGGAGGACTTCCGACGCTAGATCGTTTGCCTCCCCGCCAGACTGGAACGGATGCCATATCGCCAACGTTGCCGAGGGGGATGCTGGAACCGGGCACGGGCAGAACGTTGCTGGGACGCGCTGCTGGGGTAGAAGTCCAGGCATTAAAGGTGAGCGGGGCAGGGCTATTTAAAGGGCTATTTAAACTGGGATTGGCCGCTAGGCTAGAAGGGCTAGATGTCCCTGTGGTCACACTACTACTCTTTGCCTGTTTGGGTAAGGGCAGCGATCGACCACCGGAACTGACGGGTGCAACGGCAACGGGCACGATCACGGAATTGGGCATGGAATTGGGGATACCACTCGATGCATTGGTAGGTACCACGACATCGGGTCTTGGCGCGGGTCTAGCTGCGATCGGGGTGGGGCTGGCCGCAGGGCGCAAAGGATTGCCAGAGGTGGGCCGCGAAAAGGTGATTTCCCGCACGGGTTGTTCCGAGGTGGCCGGGATCGCCGTTGGCATGGTCGCAGTGGCCACAGGTACCGGAATGGGAATGGCGGTAGAGGCCGTTGGGGCTGGAAGATTTGCTGCTGGACGGGTCGATGCGGTCGTGCGCACGGGGAGTGCGGTACTTAGCCGCAGCGGTTCCCGGCTTTCCACAGGGGCAGCGGCAACGGTCGTGGCATTTAGGTCTAGGCGTCCACTGCTGGTGGAAAACTGATTCCCCGCTGCGGGAATGATTTGGCTGCTGGTTTTAGCGTTGACATCGGACTGGCCATTGCTGAGGAAGGTATTGTTGCCCAAGTCGCCCACGGTGCCTAAGTCCGGTTGGGTATTGGCGATCGCGACGAGGCCATCCCGCACGTTACCGTCGATCACATTGCCCCGCAAAATGGGGCGAGCATTGCCCTGAACGACGACTCCATCTTGGTTTTGGGTGATGCGGTTGCCAATCAGGCGAGGAGCGGCATTTTGGGCAATGTTGACGCCAAATCCGGTTTTCTCAAAAATGTTTTCCCGCAATTCAGGTCGAGAGGTGCCGTAGATCGTGACGCCATTGGCTCCGTTTTCGTAGAAATAGTTATTTTTCAAAACGGGAGCGCTGTTGCCGACGATCGACACGCCATCGTGATCACTGCCTGTGAAGGTATTGTCGCTGAGGACGGGGCTGCTGGACTCAATCCAAACGCCGTAGCCTTGGGGGGTGGGGTTGGAAACGGTGACGCCGCGCAGTCCAGCCCGATTAGCTCCGACGATCGCCACATTCTGCCGCCCAAAACTTTTGCTTAGGAAAACTCCGGAACCGCGAATAACGATGTTCTGGCCCCGATCGCGGGGTTCGCCTTGCAAGGTCACACCGGGCTTGAGGTTGAGGGGAAAAACTTCCCCAGTGGCGGTGCTGTAGGTGCCAGGGGAGAGAACAATAATCGTGTTGGGTTGGGCGAGTTGCAGCGCCTTGGTAATGGTGCGCAGGGGTGCTTGGTCGCTACCGTTGCTGCCATCGTTGCCCACCTGGGGATTGACGAAGACAAGATTGTAATCTGCCGCTGGGGTGGCCTGGGCGATTTGGTAGGGTTGGGGCTGGCTAGGCTGAGCGATCGCGGGTAGCGTATTCAGCCCGCTGATCCCCAGGGTTGCCAGGAGACTCATTTGTAAAATCTGCGTGGGATGAGGAACACAGCACAAAGAAAATTGGCGCAGTGGACGATCGAGGTGACGACTAAACTGGGGGGTCACGGTAGAACTCTCCTATTCACGGCTTATAGGATTCTTGGACTTGTAGCTTACTCGAAATTTCTTGGTCTGATGCACCGGATCTGAACAATTTTTCCTGTTCCTGAAAATTTTTGCAAGGGGTTGAGGATTACAGCAGATCCACCAGTAACTAGATGGACGATCGCTGAAATTGTTTCTCTATCAATGGGCTTTGGAAGAACAGGAGCCAGAGCGCGAGTTATTCTGGGCGGTGAGTCAAGATATCTACATCAAGCATTTCCAAAAACCGATTTTTCAGCTAGCTGTGCAGCGTAATAAGATCAACCTTCTAGTTTATGAACCTAGCCAGGAGGTCATTCTGCAATGGATCAAACCTTGAGTTATGCGGACATTCTAAAAAAGACTGTGCGAGCAGCGGTGGTCAATCAACCCCGATTGCAGGAAATTAAACTCTATTCTGTGTGTGACACTGAGTCCGGTCATTTTTTGGTTCTGGCAACGGGCTGGGACAAACAACGCTGGATGGACACTATCTTGTTTCATGCTCGTTTAGTGGGGCAGCAAATCTTCATTGAGGAAGATAACTTTGAGGAGAGCTTAACTCAATTGCTCATTGCGAGTGGAGTTCGAAATGAGGATATACGGCACGAGGATCTTAGGGCTACAGCATAAAGTCTCTAGCCACTGCT
Organism: Alkalinema sp. FACHB-956; assembly: GCF_014697025.1. NCBI lineage: Bacteria > Bacillati > Cyanobacteriota > Cyanophyceae > Leptolyngbyales > Leptolyngbyaceae > Alkalinema > Alkalinema sp. FACHB-956. The sequence goes on from NZ_JACJRC010000009.1 coordinate 164,377, forward strand.
CAAGGGAAACGTTAGGATAATTGAGGTTTTTCAAAGGTTCCCATGAGTTCTGCTGCGCTGTATCGCATTCTGGACGCCAATCTCGATCGCGCCCGTGAAGGGTTGCGAGTGGTGGAGGAATGGTGTCGTTTTGGCCTCAATCAGGCGGAATGGACAGAGCACTGTAAAGCGATGCGGCAGGAATTGGCAAAGTGGCACCTACCGGAATTTCGGGCAGCGCGAGATACGCCGGGGGATCTGGGTACCCAAATGACCCATCCCCAGGAGGCGCAGCGGGATAGTATTGCCCAGGTTTTGCAGGCGAATTTGTGTCGGATTGAAGAATCGCTGCGGGTGCTGGAGGAATACGGCAAGGTGCATAGTGCCGAGATGGGCGCTGCCATGAAGCAAATGCGCTATAAAATCTACACCTTAGATAGCCAGTTGCAAACCAACTCAAAAACTGGCCAGTCCCCCGCTAAGTTGCAAACCTACACAATAGAAACGTTACCAGAACGGCCAACCATGACCCATTCCCGCCACGATCGCCTCCATCAAGCGCAACTGTACTTAGTGACTTCACCCTGCGATCGCTTAATTGAGGTGGTGGAATCTGCGCTGCAAGGCGGGCTGACGTTGGTACAGTATCGCGATAAAAATACTGACGATGGACTCCGGTTCGATCGGGCCCAGAAGTTAAAAGCCCTCTGTCAGCAATACGGTGCTTTGTTTATTGTCAACGATCGGGTCGATTTGGCTTTGTCGGTGGATGCGGATGGGGTGCATTTGGGCCAGCAGGACTTACCCTATGGGGTCGCTCGGCAGATCCTAGGGCCGGACAAAATTATTGGTCGATCGACGACAAATCCCGAAGAATTTGCGAGAGCGATGCAGGAAGGAGCCGATTACATCGGGGTTGGCCCAGTTCATGAAACGCCCACGAAAGCAGGCAAGGCCGCCGCAGGCTATGACTATGTGCGCTATGCCACCGAAAATTGTGCGATGCCCTGGTTTGCGATCGGGGGGATTGATCTGAGTAATGTGCAAGCGGTCATTGATGCGGGAGCGCGGCGGGTTTCTGTGGTGCGAGCTGTGATGGAAGCGGAGAACCCCCAAGCCGTAACGCAGCAATTTCTGGCTCGATTAATGGCCTAGAAAATCAGGGTTTAGACAGTCATGGTTTAGAAAAATGGCCTAGAAAATCAAAGCGCCGGGGCGGGGCAATAGGCTTGGAATTGCTGGGAGACCGCGTTTTCCAATCGACTAGAACTTGTAATTGAGATTGAGTTGCATCTATTTAGACGAACTGTCAAGTGTGAAGTTTCTTGATCAAGATATTACAGTTCATGTCTGAATGATGGAAGTGGTAATCCGATCGCCTAGCCTAGGATCGAACTAAGCTTTTTTACCTATTAGCAAGCCACTAGCAAAGGAACAAACCAGTGTGAATTTTTGTTGCTTTGTTGAGATTCACTTGCGATAGAACATGGTGTGAATGATCTGTTAGGAGAATTTTTACAATGTCTCTTCCTCTGCTTGAGTACGCGCCTTCCTCTCAAAATCAACGGGTTGCAGGCTTTGAAGTCCCAGGTGACGAACAGGCTTGGGCCTTCAGTACGGATGCCATTTTGAGTGCTGTGGAGATGGATGCGGTTATCCAGGCTGCCTATCGCCAAATCTTGAATGAACAACAGATGACGAGTAGTTCGCGGATTCCCTATTTGGAGTCGCAACTGCGTTCGGGTCAAATGACGGTTCGAGAGTTCATTCGAGGTCTGGCCACTTCCGAGATCTTCCGTACACGCAATTACGACACAAACAATAACTATCGGTTTGTGCAAATGTGTATCCAGCGGCTGCTGGGCCGGGAAGTCTACAACGATCGGGAAAAATTTGCCTGGTCTACGGTACTGGCGACCAAAGGGTTGAATGGCTTTATTAGCGATCTGTTGGAGTCTGAAGAATATCTGACGAACTTTGGAGATCACACCGTGCCCTTCCAACGGCGGCGGGTGGTGCAGCAGCGCACCACTGGGGATCTGCCCTTTGCGCGCATGGCTCGCTACGATGAATTCCACTTGGCGCAACTGCCGAAGACGAGTGCCTACGGCGTCTCTGCCAGCACCTATCGGGTGACCAATATCGGTCGGAGCGATCGCTGGGCTTGGCAACGGGGGGCTGACCAACGCTATGCCCAAATTTGGTATGGGGTCATCCTCGCCAGCGCCGGATTCCTCACCTTGCCCCTGTTAGGGTTGATCTTTGGCTGGTAGGTAATGTTTCGCGAGCCATTGTTGCGCTTTGCAGCAATTGTGTAATTTCAAAGTTTTTCAAGCAAGTTTGCCCTCTCAACTTCTAGCAACCAGACGCTATCCACCTGGTTGCTTTTTTATTGGATTGAGGCTGGTAAGATTGCCCGCAAGATGATTCGATCGAAGGTTGCAATGCGAAGGTTGTAATCTGCAATGATGCAGAAAATGACGCGAAAGGTATGAACCCCATGGAAACGATTACTCTACACGTGAATGGCGAAGTTAAAGACTGTCCCTCTCAGCTCAATTTGCCGCAACTGTTAGAACATTTAGGGATGAATCCGCGTTTGGTGGCGGTGGAATACAACGGTGAAATTTTGCATCGTCAGTTTTGGGAGAACACGGAGGTGCAGGCAGGCGATCGCTTGGAAGTGGTCACGATCGTGGGTGGCGGCTAGATTGACGGAAAAATTCAAGGGAAATTCAAGCGAAATCCCCGTTGGATCGGGAATCCCGACCTGAAGTCACGCCGGGTTCGCATTCCCGAACGGAGACGCAAACGATAAAGTAGAAAGAGCGAAGCATGTCGTCTCATCCGGCCAATCCGCCTGAGCCATGCGACTTAACTTCTGCGGGATGCTGCTATGAAAACTCGATTTACTCATTTTCTGAAACCCCTTTTGAAACCTATTCTCGCGATCGCACTGATCTTTACCCTCTTTTTTGGTGCGGTGGATCAAGCCCAAGCGGCGAGCTATGGGGGACGGATGGGTGGGGGATCTTTTCGATCAGCCCCTAGCCGAACCTACAGCGCACCCCGTTCCTACGGCGGTGGCTATGGCGGCGGTGGCTACTATGGCGGCGGTGGCAGCAGTTTCTTCTTCTTCCCTTCCCCTTGGATGTTTTTCTGGGGTGGCGGTGGTGCCTTTGGGGGCCTGTTCACCGTGTTGATTTTTGTCGCGATCGCGAATTTCGCCTTCCGCGCTTTGCGCAATGCCCAGTCCGGTGACGGGGAAAGCTTAGGAGCATCCACGGTTTCGGTGACCAAGCTGCAAGTGGGGCTATTGGCCCAGGCTCGGGAATTACAGTCTGACCTGAATCGCATTGCGCAACGGGCGGATACCAGTTCCAGCGCAGGCTTGGCGCAGGTGTTACAGGAATCCACACTGTCGTTGATGCGTCACCCGGAATACTGGGTCTATGCCGGTGGAGAAACCAAAAATGCAGGACTGACGGCGGCGGAAGCGGAATTCAACCGCATTGCCCTGGCGGAACGCAGCAAGTTTAAAGGCGAGTCGCTTTCCAATGTGAGCGGTCAGTTGAAGCAAGCCGATAGCAGTTCTCTGACGGTTGCTCAGAAGGGAGACCTCGCGACCCAAGCACCGGGGGAATATATCGTGGTGACCTTGGTGGTCGGTGCCGAAGGTAAAGTCGATTTACCTAAAATTACCAGTGCGGACGATGTGCGCAAGGCTCTGAGCGCCTTGGGAAGTGTCTCCAGCGATCGGCTGATGGCCTTGGAAGTGCTGTGGACGCCGCAGGTAGAAGGGGATGTCTTCACCAGTGATGACATGATTGTCAGCTATCCTACGTTGAAGCTGGTGTAGGTTAGATTGTTGGACTTGTATGGGGGATGCGTTGTCGATGGCGCATCCTTTTTTGTTCACTACAATTCATTAAATTTAGTTTTAATTGTTTTTCTTGAATTTAGCTGTTTTCCTCAGCTTTGTTCTATGTTGATAAATCAATTACTATTTTGTTTTTAAATGATTGACTTTTTATTAACCTATTGACTGATCTATGGATTGATCTGCTAGTTGACCTTAGTAAGGCTGAAGCGCTATGGATAACGCACATTTGGGAATTGGATTGCTGGCCTTGGGTGGAATTGCCACGATCGGTGCAGGATCACTATTCTGGGCTTACAAAGGGGCAGGCAGTGTGGCTGTTCTATTTCCAGAAGTGATGCCTGCGCCACCGGACTTGCCTGATCCGGTGCATTATTTATTTCAGACTGGGGTAAGTGCCTATTGTGCGGGGAATTATCGGCGTGCCCTGGATGCGTTTAATCAAGTACTGCAAACCCAGGCGGATTTGGCTGAAGCCTACCACGATCGTGGCCTCTGTCTGGCCAACCTACGACAGGATGATCAAGCAACCCGTAGTTTTGTGAAGGCAGCGGAGTTGTATTTAGTTCAAGACGATCGACCCTCCGCAGAGCTGGTAAAACAGCATTTGAGGGCGCTGAAGCAGCGAAAGCAGGCAAAATAGGAGCACGATTAACTATTAGGAGCACCATTAAACTATTAGGAGCACCATTAAACTATTAGGAGCGCCATTAATTGTGTAGGGTGACGTATGTGTAGGTGACGTATGTGTAGGGTGATGTGTAGGTAATGTAGTGCTATTGTGCTAGGTCTCTGAGACAGTTCTGGGGGATGGGTGGTCCTGGAGAATACCTATTAAAGGCGAGGCGAGCGGGAGAGATTGCCAAATTACTCAGCAAGAAGAACCGCTTAGGCTACTCTAGAACAACGTCCCCTCTGTTCCCTTGTGGTAACTTCCTCTGATTATGCAGACTCCTAATTTGCTGGCCTTAGATTTTGATGGTGTGATCTGTGATGGGCTGTTGGAATATTTCCAAACCGCTTGGCGAGCCTATTGCCAGTTATGGCATCCAGACAATACGCCCCCGACGGAGGAACTCGCACAAACGTTCTATCGCTTGCGGCCTGTGGTGGAAACGGGTTGGGAAATGCCAGTGTTGATCCATGCCCTAGAGTCGGGGTTTAGTGAAGCCGCAATTTTGCAAGAGTGGCCGAATCTAGCGTTAGAACTATTGCATCACCACCGCCTTAATCCGAAGGAAGTGGGCGCGATCGTGGATGGGATTCGCGATCGTTGGATTGTGCAGGATCTGTCCAGTTGGTTGGGGGAACATCGGTTTTATACAGGGGTGATCGATCGGCTCAAGGCGACTGAAAATTTTGTGATTATTAGTACTAAAGAAGCGCGATTTATCCGCCAATTACTGCAACAGCAGGGAATTGATATCCAGGACGAGCAACTGTTTGGCAAAGAGAAGCAACGGCCTAAGTATGAAATTCTGCGCCAACTCAAACCGCAGTATGAAACGATTTGGTTTATTGAAGATCGGCTCAAAACGTTGCAAATGATTGAACAGCATCCTGAGCTGACCAATGTGGAACTGTTTTTGGCAGACTGGGGCTATAACCTGTCCCGCGATCGCGAGATTGCCCAGCACAGCGATCGGCTCAAGCTGTTGTCTTTAGACCAATTTCACCAGCCCTGCGATCGATGGATAGGCGAGTCTGCATAAGAAGCTCATTGCTCTAGAAGCTCATTAGTCTAGAAGCTTCCTAGTCTACAGGGGATTGATTAAGCGAAGAACCTGCGGTCGCTTGCATTGCTATAGCAACTGTTTCTTGTGTTGTTACTTCCTGTGTTACTCCAGCAATTGTTTCTAAATAATTCCTTTCCAACTTGTCTAGTATTGCTGCATGGACAATGTTTCCCAATACATTGAGCATTGTTGATAGGCCGTCTACCAAGCGGTTGACCCCTGCCACGATCGCCACGCCTTCCACGGGTAAGCCCGCAGCCGTCAGTACGGTTGTCATCATGATAATGCCAGCCCCCGGCACTCCAGCGGTACTGAGGGAGACGAGAAAAGTGCTGAGAAAGATAGCGGATAGCAAAGTGGGCGTCAGGGGAATATGAAATAATTGGGCAATAAAAACAGCATTGAAACCCTGCATAATGGCTGAACCATCCCGCTTTAGGGCGGTACCCAGGGGAATGGCAAAACTGGCAATCTCATCGCGCATTCCATACTGGGTGTGGGCATCTTGGAGAGCAACGGGTAAGGCTGCATTAGAACTGGCGGTGCCAAAGGCCAGGGATAGGCTAGGAGAGAAGCTTTGAAAGAGCTTCAGTGGAGAAAGTTTAAATGCAAGGAGAATGGCAATGTAAATCGCAATCATCCAGAGAATGGCAATAGCATCCCCTACAACATAGTTAAATAGTTTTGCAATAATGCCTAAACCTTGATTGGCTACGACGGAACTCATCAACGCAAACACCCCGATCGGAGATGCGTAAAGCACTAGAAACAAGATCTTTTCACTAATTGCATAAATACTCTCTACAAACTGCACAAAGGGTTGAGCCCGATTACCCGCTTGCTGAATCCCCAATCCAATCAATCCTGCGGAGAGAATGGTTTGCAATAAATTTCCCGTTGCCAGGGCAGTGAGGGGATTGGTGGGGACGAGGCTAATCAGCCATGCCAAGAGGTCGGGAGCTTGGGGGGTTTCTAGGACAGGCGCGATCGCAAGCTCGGTCATCTGGACAGACGATCGCAGCACAATAGCGGTGCCCATACCAAGGGCGACGGCTAGGGAACTGGTGAGTAAATAGCCGCCCAAGAGCTGAAGGGTATATCGCCCCATTTGAGCCGCATTGCGGATGCGTGCCATCGCCAAAATCAACGAAGAGAAGACGAGGGGCACGACGACAAACTGAATTAACCGCAGAAAGATTTGGCCTAGGGGATCAAAACCATAGTGGTCTATTAAACCGACCCAAGCAGGACAAAGATCATGGAGGGCTGTTCCAAAGGCTAATCCTCCCACCAATGCCAGCAAAATTAGCGTTGAAAGTGTCATGGTCTGCGATCGGGCTCCCAAAAATTCACCACCCCACTAATTTATCTAAGTTCCACAGGTTTAATTGTGTCCAATGGATAAGTTTTGATAGAGATCAAGCAGCGTTCCAGGGGCCTTGGTCCTGTTTGGGGGGGTGGACGTTTCGACGTGCTCAGCATCATGGCTAGTGCGGTTGGGTTTCTTCCGATCGTGCTTGGGCGGTGGCTTCCTGGGCTGCTTCTCCAGAGGGCTGTCCTTGTTCCCAGCGTTCCAGAAATACCGCATTGGCCGTATTGCCCACCACGTTCAAGATCGTGTGAAAGCTATCCATTAAACGATCGATGCCCGCTACGATCGCCACGCCTTCAATGGGCAGCCCCGCAGCGGTTAGTACCGTCGTCATCATAACAATGCCTGCGCCGGGAACTCCAGCAGTACTGAAGGACACGAGTAAGGTACTCAGGGCGATCGCAGACAGCAAACTGGTCGTGATGGGGACATCGTACAACTGCGCCACAAAAAGGGCGTTAAATCCCTGCCCGATCGCCATGCCATCGCGTTTGAGGGCTGTGCCGAGGGGAATGGCAAAACTGGCGATCGGGGCTGAGAGGCCATAGGTTTCCTGGGCGTCTTTGAGGGCGATGGGTAGGGCGGCGTTGGAACTGGCGGTACCGAAGGCGAGGGATAGGGTGGGAAAAAAGCTACGGAAAAAATGAATCGGTTTGCCCTGAATCAACCCCAACAACAGCCCATAGACTCCAATCATCAACCCGATCGCGAACACAGTCCCCACCATGTAGGTCAACAGACGGGTTAAAATGCCGAAACCTTGAATGGCAATCACAGAACTCATGAGCGAGAACACACCAACGGGAGCAAAGTTGAGAATGAAAAATAGAATCTTCTCACTAATGCTGTAGACACTTTCCACAAAGGCGATAAAGGGTTTCGCTTTCTCGCCAGCTTGTTGGATGCCGATGCCAATTAGTGCGCCGGAAATGATGGTTTGCAACAGGTTGCTAGTGCTGAGGGCCTGTAAGGGATTTGTGGGAATCAGGCTGACCATCCAGTCAATCAAATCGGGGGCAGTGGTGCTGGTATTCACCGTTTCTAAGGTGAAGCCAATCATGCCGCTGCCTGGTTGCAAAATAGCAGCGGTTCCCATGCCCAGGGTAACGGCGATCGCGCTGGTCAGAAGATAACCCAGTAAGAGTTTGGCGGTATAGCGGCCCACTTGGGCGGCATTTTGGACGCGGGTGAGGCCGAGGATCAGGGAGGAAAAGACGATCGGGACGACGACGAATTGAATCAGCCGCAGAAAGGCTTGGCCTAAGGGGGCTAGGCAGTAGTGATCTAAGGAAAGAACCCAAGCTGGAAAAAACTCATGGAGGGTTGCACCAAAGGCAATCCCTAGGCCCATGGCCAATAGGATCAGGGTAGAAAGATTCATGGGAACTTACGATCGCAGAGCAGGAAGGATGATCCGTTGAGGAACTTGATTTCAAGATACTGCAAGTTTTCCAGATTTTTTCAAACAGACACCTTGCAATCGCGATCGGTGGACTATGCAGGTCTGTCTTGTGACGGCAGGTCTGTCTTGCGAGTACAGGTCTGTCTTGCGAGTACAGCTCTGTTGGCGATCGGTTACAGCCTAATCGGTGGGGTAAGGCGCGATCGGGTTGACATACTCAACAAATTGAGTATATAGTGCTGGACATACTCAATTTGTTGAGTATTGATCTGTCCAGGGAGATTGCTATGCTGAAATATAAGCTCTATCAAGCTGCTTTGCCGGAGCATCCCGAGGCGGTGGTGTTTGTGAATGGGATGATTGCCCGCGATCGGGCGGGTTTTTTGTGGTTTTGGCGGAATTTGCCCAGTATTTATCGATCGACTTCGCAGGCTGCGGGCTGCTTGCAGGTGAAGGCGGGCATTTGTGGCCCGAAGGAAGTGATTATGGTGAGTTATTGGGAATCCGAGGCGCAGTTGATGGCGTTTTTTCGGGGGGCGGCCCATCGGGAGATGATGCAATTTACCCAGCGTCATCCCAATAGCTTGTGTCTTTATAACGAAACCTATCAGCCGAGAAAAAGTGGGAAATATAGCCACGAGCCGCAGGGAATGGCAATCGTCTATGGTGTGTCGTGATATTTTGTAACCGTAGGGTGATTCCCCAGTAATTTTGGGATGGTAGAGTGAGGATATTCTCCCCTAATGGGTATTAATAGCTCAATGGGAGGGATTTTGGACGATCGACTTGGACGATTGACATTGTAAGGCTGTATGCTCTCTCACCCGTTTATTCCCGTGGCTCTGAAACGATGGGCGATCGCGATCGCGACTCCGTTATTCCTTCAGTCGATCAATTTGCCACTATCTGCTGTTGCTGCGGATATTCCTAATCTGCCGAAGCCTGTTCGATCGAACGCGGAAACTCAACGATCGGAATACGTTACGACAGTCTTTGACCTCTCGGGAACATCTTTGGCGCAGGTTGAGGGAGAAATTAAAGAGTTCAGCGCTGATGGTCAGTATTTCCTGATAGCTTTTGGTGATAGTAGAGGATACGCTTTATTTCAACGTTCTGGGCACAAGCGGTTGCAACTGGATGTGGGTATTGTGAAGCTGAGTCCCGATGGGAAAACCTTGGTGTCTGAGCGATTCAATCAGTCTCAGTTGTACAGTTCCACTGGAAAGCGCCTCGCTGAATTGCCGGGACAAGATGCCAGCTTTAGTCAAAATGGTCAACTCATTCTGACTAGTACGTATGAAAGTTTTTACTTAAGTGAGGCTTCGGGGAAAAGGTTGGCTCAAATATCGGGCTCCCCGTTTCCACCAAGTTTAGGTTTGGAGAGCTTTGCTGTGACTAGTCGCCATCTTACTGTTACGCGATCGAGAGAATGGCAGAAAAAGATTGTGACGACTTGTAATTTCTTGGATGCCTCTGGTAAAACGATCGCTGAATTTCCCCAAGTGTGTGGTGGGTTTAGCCCCAATGGGGATAAGTTTGTGGTTTTGAATGGTACACAAAGCGAGAATGTTGATGCAAGCTTGTATGATTTGTCGGGTCGAAAATTGAATACTTTAAAGGGTGAGGTTGTTCGGTTTAGTCCTGATGGAAATTTGATATTGACCCATGCACGTCTAAGTAGCTCTGAGAGCTATCTATATAATTCGGTAGGCCAAAAAATTGCGCTGCTTCAGGGGGAATCCGGTAGATTTAGTTCGACGAGCCTGCGCATCATTACCGTCTCTAGTCAAGGAATTCATCTATATAATTCCGCTGGTCAGGAGTTGGCAAGACTGCCAGGGCAACGGGCTGCTTTTCTGCCCAAGACTGATCGGATTGTGACGGTCGGAGAAGTCAAGACCTCCGACCTGCCGCGATCGTCCAGAGTTGAACCCATCTGCCATGACCCTGCATCGATCAAAAAACAGGCCGTTAGTTTAGAAAAACGGGAGTTGCAAAAACCCTCTCAAATCGCGGCTGTTTCGAACACGGCGGCACAACCTAATGCTTCTTCTAAAGAATCTCCAAAAGAAATTCGATTATTCGATCTCACTAGCTGTAAGTCAACTGTGCTTAAAGGTAGCTTTGATGCCTACTTTATGGAGCTATCGGGTGCGGGGGGGAGTAATCTGCAAAATTCTCAAGATTATTTGCCTTTCTTGAGTCCTGACGGAGAGCGTGTAATTACTAGTGAGGCAGGCACGATTTACCTCTACAGTGCATCTGGCCAACTGGTTGCCCAGCTACCGGGACAGTTTTTGCAGTTTGATGCAACCGGAAAGTACGGCTTAGCAAAAATGAGGGATGAGGTTTACGTGTTCGATCGATCGGGCCGACAAATTATGAAAACGAAAGGGGAATTTGGGCTGTTCAGCCCTAATGGTCAATCCGTTGCTATCTCAGCCAAACAAGCTATAGACTTCTGATAACCTTGGTAGATGCAGACTAAGAATCTTGATTGGAACTTGATGATCTAGACTAAATAGCAATCATTCGATCGAAACATCTTTAACTGTTGCAACCGCTGATGGAAATAGTAATCATCTAAGCGACAGTAATTATTCCATCGGGAATGGGTGAGACTGATGGCCCAAGACCAAATAAAGGCCACCTGGGTTAAGCTACGCAGGGCATCCAGTTCAAACGGCTCCAAAGGTTGTACCGATTGATATCCTGTAAGAAACGCTTGCCGGATCGATCGACTGGTTCCCGCCGTTAATGCCGTTTTCAGAAACTTAGCAATTTCAAACGATCGCCAGCTATACCCACATTGGTCAAAATCAAACAGCGTCATCTGTGTATCTGACGTAAAGTGCGCGTTGCCGCTGTGGGCATCCCCCCAACACACCACCCAATAGGGGGAGTCCCGAGGATAATCCTGCAACTGTTGGTGCACCTGGTCTGCCGTTTCCAGCAAACAATCCCGATCGTCAGCGGACAAAAACGGTTCAATTTCCGCGACCGAACGATCGAGTAAATAGTCCAAATCTAAAACTTTTTCTGGGCCACTGGGTTTAAACGCCAAACTGGTGCGATGTAACTTGGCGACCGTGGCTCCTAGGTGCTGTCCCTGGGTGACATTCAGATCCCCTAGGGGTACCTGGCCAGGTGCATAGATAAATAACGATGCATAGCGCGGGCCTTCCGGGGCCTGGATCTCCACCGACAATTGCCCCTCGATCGTCCGCAGGGGGTAGGCGATCGGAAACCGTTGACCACGGAGAAAGCTGAGAAACTCTAGCTCGAAATTAATTTCGTCCCGCGATCGCCAATGGTTATGGGAAACCCGCAACACATACTGACTATCCAGCGTTTCCACGACATAGACATCGCTTAAGCCCCGGTGCCAAAACTCGCAGCTTTGGATCGGTGCGATCGCATAACTGGACAGAACTCGATCGGCGAGTGCATCACAGGCTAACGTCGAATAGATAACCGGAAACACGGTGGCAACCATAGAGATTACTTTAGAGAAGCAAAACGAATGATTGTCTAGGCTATTGTTTAGAGTCTGTAGTATGGAGTTTTTAACTTAAGTAATTTAACTAGGCAATGCTAACTAAATAGTATTGTTAGTGTTCGCTGATACGAAAAATGTGTCATAAGCAACGGTTTTGAAATTTTTCTGTTAAAAATATGACGATTCTGCATCTAGTTCTTGCGCCTTGTCGCTTCTGCAAGCTGCGGATGCCCTCAGGCACCCCTACCTGTCTCCTCAGGGCGATCGGAAGTACTAAAAAACGAGGGCGATCGATCACCCTCGTACCTGGATAGTGATATCCAATGTTCAATCACCCACGATCGTTAATTCAATGAATTCTCCGATCGATTCGTAGGCGACTGGTAATAGATTTTGCTGCCCTGATCTGCAATGAAGTGGCAAGCAAAATAGGAGCGCCAGAATGACGTCCAAATGGACTCATCCGACTTACGATAATAGTCACCTAACAATGGCTTAATGGCTTCCGTTGCCGTCTTGAGACGGTAGTGCGGCATGTTCGAGAAAATGTGATGGGCAACGTGGGTTCCAATGTCATGGTGAATCCAGTTGATAAACCCATAATCCCGATCGATCGTCGAAAGCGCACCCTTCAGGAAATACCAATCATCACCACGGTACCAAGGAATATCCGCTTCAGTGTGGTGCAGGAAAGTCACTAAATCCAGCCACATCACAAAGACGATGTAGCCTCCCACGTAGTATTTCAACAGAAATTCCAAACCATAGGCATATCCCAACCAACCCAGGAAGGCAACCATTGCGCCCCAGCAGACTGTACTGACAATGACATCATTGCGCTCAGACGGCTTGAACAAAGGGCTGCTAGGCAAAAAGTGGGAGCCTTTTTTACCGGGCGATCGCCGGAACAGATAAATCGGATAGGCCAACAACGGCAAATAGAAGCGAATCAACTTCTCCAGAAAGCCCATTTGGTTGTACTTGCTTTCCGTAATCGGGTACCAACTCTCATCGGTTTCGATGTTGCCTGTGTTGGAGTGGTGGGTGCGATGGCTAATCCGCCAACCATGGAACGGCACCAAAATCGGACTATGGGCCAAATGGCCAATCAAGTTATTCAGCCACTTATGTTGCGAAAAGGAACCATGACCGCAATCATGCCCTACCACAAACAATGCCCAAAACATCGTGCCCTGGGCGAGCCAAAAAATTGGAAAAAACCACCAAGAATCGATCGTGGCAGCCAATGCACACAGTCCAGCAATGACCCCTAAATCCCAAAAAAAATAGGCCATCGATCGCCAGGTCGAAGGCCGAAAACACTCATCTGGGATTGCATTGCGGACATCTGCCAGGGTAAACGGTAGATCCTGTGAACGGGTTGAAGGATTCGGTAAAGTTTGCACGTAGCACCAAAAGTCAAACAACTCCGCTATCTTATCGCGCTTAGTAGAGAGAAATGTAAAGAATGTGGGGAATTTTGTCGAAATAATCTACCAGATGTGCTTCCCGTTTTCTCCAGCGATCGTCTAGGGTTCCGACCCGGCGCGCGTTCACCCCGCTCCGCTATCCCAAAAACCAAAGCTAGCCTAGGCCAGAAACCTTCTATGATCAGGCTAATGCCAGGGCGCTTCCTGGCTTGGAACTTGTTACTGGAGATGCTACCTCTCGATGTTTAAGGTCGTTACCCGTGGATTTTCCCAGGAATTTGAGCGCTGGACCGATGCCCTAGAGACGGCAAATAGCCTCGTTCCCAATTGCAAAGGCTTCTTCGATGAAATCCGAGTGCTGGAACGGGGCGAAGTTGTCTGGGCCTATACCCGTTGGCACAAGTATCCCCAGTACGTTGGCCCCGGCACCTATAACCGTCTAGCCCGACGCTTTCTGCTGGAAAATAGTCTTGACCCCGAGGCCGAAGAGACGGATAACCCTGCGATCGAAGCTGTCGATCGGTCATTTCCTGACCAATCTGCCTAAAAATCCTCCAGGAGTCAGTGGATCGCCCTTAGAAGGAGCCATCGGTCTTCGTATAATGGATTGATCCGTGTTATGCCTTGAGGTTTCCGCTCCGTGACCCAAACCATTGATCTCGCTCAAAATCGATCGGTCTATCGCACCGTCCTGAGTAATGGCATCGTTGTCCTCGTCACGGAAAATCCTGCCGCTGATATTATTGCAGCCCGTCTCTTTCTCAAAGGTGGCCACCGATCGGAGGCCGTCCAGCAAGCGGGACTCTGTCACTTACTGAGTTCTGTCATTACGAAGGGCACCCTGACCAAATCGTCCATGCAGATTGCCGAACAGGTGGAAACTGTGGGCGCAAGCTTGGGGGTTGAGGCCTCCTCTGATTATTTCATCACCAGTGTAAAAACGGTTTCTGGGGATTTTTCCGAAATTTTTGCATTAGCAGGAGAAATTCTACGATCGCCCAGTTTTCCAGAGGCTGAGGTGGAACTGGAACGGAAGCTCACCCTCCAGGCGATCCTCTCCCAGCAGGAGCAACCCTTTGCGGTGGCGATGGAGAAGTTGCGGCAGGCGCTCTACGGTAACCATCCCTACGCCTACACCAGCCTCAGCACCGCTGAAACGATCGCCACCATTACCGCCCAAGATTTACACCACTACCACAAAACCTGGTTTCGTCCCGATCACTTGGTCATCAGCATTGCTGGGCGCATTGATCCCCAGGCGGCGATCGCGCAGGTGGAGTCGGTGTTTGGCGACTGGGCCGTTCCAACGGAACCGCAGCCGACCGTGTCTCTACCGGACATTGTGACCGATCCAACCCAAATGTTGACGCCCCAAGAGACGCAGCAGTCGATCGTAATGCTGGGCTATCTTGCGCCTGCCATGAGTTCGAATTTGCATAATCTCACGGACTTTTCAGCCTTGAAGCTTCTGTGTACCTACCTGGGCAATGGTCTATCCAGTCGGTTGTTTGTGGAACTGCGGGAAAAGCGGGGGCTGGCCTATGATGTGTCGGCGTTCTATCCCACGCGGCTGGAGACATCCCATTTTGTGGCCTACATGGGCACCGCACCAGAAAATACACAGATTGCGGTGGATGGCCTTAAGACGGAGATCGATCGCCTAGCCTCACACACATTGTCCACCGAGGAACTGCAAACGGCCAAAAATAAGGTGTTGGGGCAGTATGCCTTGGGGAAACAAACCAATGGTCAGATTGCTCAGACCTTGGGGTGGTATGAGTTTCTAGGGGTGGGGGTGGATTTCGATCGCCATTTCCCAGCAGCCATTACAGCCATTACGCCGGAGATTGCCCAGGCGGCGGCCCAGCGTTGGTTTGGGCAACCTTGTCTATCCCTGCTTGGCCCGGAAGCTTGGATTACCCTTTGATCGCTGGCTGCTGTGGGTTCGATCGCGGGGACGTCGTTGCATAGGTTGGGCGACCTCTGAGTTATCAATTTAGGTAGCTACAAAATCCAGTGCAGAAATGTCAATATTTGGGAAGTCAGCACAGGTACTTTTGCTAGGGTTGGGATGGATGCCGATATTGCCAGGAGTCGTGCTTCTGTCAACTCCTCCAGCGATCGCGCAAACCAGCCCTACGGCTCAAAAGGCAGAAGCCGATAGACTTCTCCAGCAAGGCATTCAGCAATATCAGACTAGTCAGTTTGAAGCCGCTCTGCAATCCTGGCAACAGGCATTAACACTTTATCGAGCTCTCAAAGACCGATGGAACGAAGGAGTTACTCTGGGCAATCTGGGACTTGCTTATGATGTACTGGGTAACTCCCCCCAAGCCATTGAATATCAACAACAAAGTTTAGCCATTGCACAGGAACTCAAAAACCGACAAGGAGAGGGTAATGCGCTAGTCAATCTGGGTAATGCTTATGGGGCTCTCGGCAACTATCCCAAAGCCATTGAATATCAACAACAAAGTTTAGCCATTGCGTGGGAAATCAAAGACCGACAAAGAGAAAGGAATGCGCTGGGCAATCTGGGACTTGCTTATTATTTGCTGGGCAACTATCCCAAAGCCATTGAATATCAACAACAAAGTTTAGCCATTGCACAAGAAATCAAAGATCGACAAGGTGAAGGCACTGCACTGGGCAATCTGGGACTTGCTTATTATTCACTAGGCAACTATCCCAAAGCCATTGAATATCAACAACAAAGTTTAGCCATTGCGCAAGAAATCAAAAACCGGCGAGGAGAAGGTCAATCTCTGGGCAATCTGGGAATTGCTTATGGAGCTCTCGGCAACTATCCCAAAGCCATTGAATATCAACAACAAAGTTTAGCCATTGCACAGAAAATCAAAGACCGCAGCGGAGAAGGTCAATCTCTAAACAATCTGGCGAACGCTCACTCTTCACTGGGAAACTATCAGAAAGTTATTGAGTATCAGGAACGAAGTTTAGCCATCAAGCGGCAAATCAAAGACCGACTGGGAGAAAGCTTCTCTCTAGGTAATTTGGGGAATGCTTACTACTCCCTAGGAAACTACGCTAAAGCGATCGAATATCAACAACAGGGCTTAACGCTTGCGCGGGCAATCAAAGACCGATCAGGGGAAGGCCGATCCCTGGGTAATCTAGGACTGAGCTACTCTTCATTAGGCAACTATGCTAAAGCGATCGAATACCAACAACACGGCATAACAATTGCACGAGAAGTCAAAAATCGTAATGAAGAGGGACAGCTGCTGAATAATCTAGGTTTCACCTTCCTCAAGCTGAATCGCTTGGCAGATGCGGAATCAACTTTACGATCTGCCATCGCAATTCAAGAGTCTCTCCGCACAGGACTCACCGATCGCAACAAAATCTCGATTGCTGACACCCAGAAAGATGCTTACATCAATCTGCAAAAAGTTCTAATTGCCCAGAATAAACCGGAAGTAGCCCTGGAAATCGCAGAAAGAGGTCGGGCGCGGGCACTAGTTGAATTACTATCCTCTCGGTTTAATCATCAATCTCAGACAAGTCTGCAAAACATAATTCAAGCTCCCGATGTTAACGCCATTCGCCAAATTTCTAAAACACAAAATGCAACGTTGGTACAGTATTCGATCGCATATGGTGAACAACTGTATATCTGGGTGATTAAACCCACGGGTGAAATTATCTTGCGATCGACCCAACTTGATCCCTCTCAACCACTGGCACAGTTAGTCAGCAATAGTCGTCGTGATCTGGGTGTACGCGGACGGGCCAGTGTCAAAATTTCCCAACAACCCATTTCATCCAACCAGACAGATCCTCTCGCCCAACTCTATCAACTCCTGATTGCCCCGATCGCCCAAGACTTGCCGACTGACCCAAACCAACGGGTCATTTTCCTACCCCAGGGCGAACTCTTCCTGGTTCCCTTTGCCGCCCTGCCCGATGCCCAAAATCGTCCCCTGATTGAACGCCACACAATTTCCACCGCACCCTCCATCCATACCCTCGCCCTCACCCACACCCTCGCCCAACGGCCTAAAACCAAGGGAGGCACAGTCATCGTCGGCGATCCCCAAATGCCCATCTACAACGGCCAACCGCTACAACCTTTACCCGCCGCCCGCCAAGAAGCGATCGCCATCGGTCAACAACTCAACACCACCCCCCTAATTGGAGCCCAAGCCACCAAAGTCACTGTCTTGCAACAAATGACCTCCGCTAAGCTCCTACACTTCGCAACCCATGGCCTCCTCGATCGCGTCTATGGCGATATTCCCGGCGCGATCGCCCTAACGCCCAGTGGGCAGGATAATGGCTTCTTGAGTGCTGGGGAAATTTTCAACTTGAAACTGAATGCGGATCTCGTTGTTCTGAGTGCCTGTGATACCGGACGGGGCGAGATTACCGGGGATGGTGTGGTGGGACTCTCGCGATCGTTCATTGCAGCGGGTGCGCCCAGTGTGGTCGTTTCTTTATGGGCAGTCAACGACCAATCCACCAGCGACTTGATGCAGGCGTTTTACCACCAACTGAAGCAGCAACCCGACAAAGCCCAAGCTCTCCGCCAAGCCATGCTCATCATAAAACAGCGCTATCCCGATCCCAGCCACTGGGCCGCCTTTACGCTTGTGGGTGAACGTTAATCTGGGTGAACGTTTATCAAGGGGCATCAGCTGAAATCCTGGAATCGCTGGAATCCTGGAATCGCTAGAATCAAACGGAACTCAGCATCAGATTGGCAGTATGTCAGCACGATCGGGAAGCGTAGCCCCGCATCTTAGAAATCAACCCATGACAACGGCTACATCTATAAAACGGTCGTGAAAATTGCCAGAAACAAAAAACCGATCGCACTTATAGAACAAGGTCGATCGGTTTAATTTTTGGTTACAGTCAATGAATCAAAAATTAGGCACTAGTCAAGCTGGAATCTACTCAGAGCTAGTTAACTAAGTTCTAATCCACTAGGTTCTAATTCACTAGGTTCTAATCCACGAAGTTCTAATCCACTAAGTTAAGAGCGCTAGAGAGTTCCACCTCAGCCAGCTTCGCATTCGTGCCTAATACTTGGGCGTAAACCTTGGGGGCACCGATCGAGGCAGGATTGCTTTGGGCAATTTCCGTATACGCTTGGCGCAGTTCCGTATTCACTGCCACCATCTTGGCATCGTACATTTGCGTGGCCAGCTTGGGATAGAACCCAATGCCCACAATCAGCACTAAGAAACACACCGCGATAAAGACTTCCCGAGGTTTCGCATCCTTGAACTCGGCGTAGGCAGGTAATACGCAATCCGTCCCAAAACAAACGGCTTGTCCTTCCTCTGGCTGCTTAATTTCGCTCTGGGTCAAGTTACAGCTTTGGGCGAGGCCCGTGCCATAAAAGACCTGACGCAACATCGACAGCAGATAAATCGGTGTCAAAATCACACCCACCGCCGCCAAAAAAATCGTAATCGTCCGGAAGGCATCACTATAAACATCACTGGTCGTCATGCCCACAAACACTGCAATTTCGCTTGCGAAACCACTCATTCCCGGCAATGCCAACGATGCCATCGAACCCGCCGTAAACAGCGCAAACACCTTCGGCATCACTTGACCAATGCCACCCATTTCGGTCATGGCCATCGTATGGGTGCGATCGTAGGTAACGCCCGCCAAGAAGAACAACACCGCAGCGATTAACCCGTGGGAGAGCATTTGCAGCATTGCTCCGCTAATCCCCAAGTCGGTAAACGAGGCAATTCCCAACAGTACAAAGCCCATGTGCGACACCGACGAATAGGCCAGTCGTCGCTTCATATTGGTCTGGGCGAAGGAACTTAACGCCCCGTAGATGATGTTGACTACACCCAGCACCATGAGCACCGGGGCAAAGTAGACATGGGCATCGGGTAGCATTTCCATGTTGATCCGAATTAGCCCATAGCCGCCCATCTTGAGCAGGACGCCCGCCAAAATCATGGAGACTGGAGCCGATGCTTCACCGTGGGCATCGGGCAACCAAGTGTGCATGGGGAAAATTGCCAGCTTAACGCCGAAGGCAATCAGCAAGCCCGCATAGAGGAACAATTCCAGCCCCAGCGGATAGTCCCGCATCCCGAGTTCCGCCATGTCAAAGGTGAGGGGGCCACCACCGTACAGAGCCATACCCAGCGCCGCCACCAGGATAAAGATGGACGCCGCTGCCGTGTACAGCAGAAACTTTGTGGCCGCATAACGCCGCCGTTGGCCGCCCCAAATACAGACCAAGAGGTACACCGGAACCAACTCCAGCTCCCACATGATGAACAGCAGCAGCATATCTTGGGCAACAAACACCCCAATCTGAGCTGCATACAGCACCAACATGAGGAAGTAAAACAGCCGAGGCCGCCGATCGACCTGCCACGCCGAGAACATTGCCATCGTTGTGACCAGTCCGGCCAGCAGCACCAAGGGCGCTGACAACCCATCCACCGACAATGACCAACTGAGTCCCAACTGGGGGATCCAGTTATATTTTTCTACCATCTGAAAAGTTGTGCTACTGGGATCGTAATGGATCCAGAATGCGTAACACATGAGCGCAAAGTCCGCGATACCCACACCAAGGGCATACCACCGCAGACGCTTGCCATCTTTATCGGGCAGAAAAGGCACAGCAAAAGCAGCGATGAAGGGGAGTAGAACGATCGCGGTCAGCCAAGGAAATTGATCCGCCATAGTGTAGTGAGAAAAAATACCTACCAGTTGATCAAATATTACTAAACTTTATGAAGTGTTATGAATCAATCTTGCTATTGGTTTAGTGAAGATTCTGAGCAATCCATGGAAAATTTTTGGGAACCCAGACAGGGCAGGCGATCGCGCCATCAAAAAGCCGATCGCTAGAACAGATGCGCGATCGGCGAATTTTAGCCTGTGCAACCTTTGCCTGGATCCATCAACAGAAATCTATTCTCCAGTGGTAATCAGAAGCATGGCAACTAACCCGAGGGCAATCCCGATTCCCTGCCGTAGACTCAGGGGTTCCCGCAGAAACGTCACAGCCAGCAAGACGCTGACGATCGGGTAGAGGGCAGAAATGGTGGCTACGAGGGTGACGGGGCCAGAGGTCACGGCATTGAGGAAGCAGAACGCCCCCAAAAATCCCAGCATTCCGGTTGAGAGCGCCAAGGGGATGCCGATCGGATGGACCTGGGGCCGCACCTGAAACAGAATTACGAGCAGGGATGCAAAGAGAACCGCTCCCAAGACTTCATAGAGAATGGCGCTTTTGGGCGATAGATACTGGGTGGTTAATTTGGGAATAAAGCCCCACAGGCCCCAACAGAGCATAGCTCCGAGGGTGGGCAACATCCAACTGGGCAAAAAACTGGGCGTAACACTGGACATAAAAGGACTTGCGTGGAATGAGTTAGGTGAGTTGTCTCCCCTACTCTACTGGGTTGGAGTCTAGGTTTAGTCCCGTGGCTTGCTGGCTAGAATGCGCCAAGTGACGAAGGCTGTAAACGCCACAAAGCTCCAAAAGACCAGCGCATCCTGCCAATTTTCTAAAAATCCCGGTGCAGAGTTCATGGCGTAAGTTCCTGAGGTTGAGCGCTAGTACCCATCCAATCACAAGATCCAATCACAATCCAATCAGAATCTTGTCTGTTATCTAATTTGCGGAATACCCCATCCACCATGCGGTGGGGAGTGTCAAGAAGCCATCACGATCGCGGCCTGATTCCGATCGATTTCCACTGCATCGATTTCCATTGATTGGATCCCGATTGATCGAGTCAACTACTGCTTCTCAACCACTGCTCCTTAAATACGGCTTTCGCTGGGATCGCGAATTTGTCATTTTCCAGGCTGAAATTAACGATTTTTCCAAGAATTTGCAAGGTGATAGGATCGAGCTTCTCAACCCAGCGATCGACCTGGATCAAATCCCCGCAAACCCTGATGAAATAAGCCACTAAGATTTTCTTGCATTTTTTGATATCTGAAGTATGATGCTGTGACTCCCAAGCAGGGAAGCATTTTCGGCAAGCTATCTTCGATAAGTGTCTTTGGATCGAGTCTGTAGAGATCGAGGTCTTTAGCCAACTTGTCGTACCCGGTTCTTGGCTTAATCTGACGGAAGTTCTGTGAGTTCTGGCTATGGTTTACGCTAGCGATCGCGAGCAATTATCAATGGTAGAAATGGCACAAGGTGGGCATTTGCCGTCCTTGACCCAGTGGCTAAATGGCCAACTCGCTCCCTATCGACTGCGGGCGAGGCTGAGTTGGGTAAGACCGGCCTATCTGCGAGTGGTTGTAGAACTGCGTCCCTCGAAAACTGATTTGAAAGGGCGTGCCTTCCGCAATCGGTTGGCTCGATTCATCTGCCATCAGTTGTGGATTTTGAATTCCGATGTGTTGGACGGAGCCTACATTGTGGCGAAACAGGTGGGCAAGCCGAACATTCTATGGAAACAATCGGTTCGCATCGTTTCCCCCGCCCGCAAAATCGTACTGGCGCAACAAGCCGCACAACAAGCCGCACAACAAGCGGTTCAGCCGTCCCAGGTGGCTCAGACCCAGCACCTTCAAACTCGAATTCGTCGCGCCAGCCAACAGAAAAAACAATTCCAAACCCTACGATCGCTCATTATTAGCGGGTCGTCTGCGGCAGCATTTATCATTGGTTGTTGGCTAGGCTACGCCGATGCTCCCCCCGAACAAACCAGCGCTTCCGCTCGGTTCGCGGGTCAGTCTACAGAATGGGTTCAAAATTCCTCAGAAAAAGTCAAGACGGCGTTAGAGGAAATTCCCGTGATTAAAAAAGCGGCTGGGAATTCCGATCCAGCCGCAAGTTTATTGTTTGCAGGGGATGTTACCCTGTCTGATGCCTATACCTTTAAGGTTAAGAACGACCATCACTGGGCCTTTGCACCCTTTGAGGAATCGCGCCAAGTGGATGTGAGCATGGTTAATCTAGAAGCTCCATTTACGACGGCTAGTCAAGCGCTGCCTGGTAAAAAAGCCACGTTCAAAGCCCCACCAGAAAATGTTCAAGTGCTGAAAAATGGCGGCATTGACATCGTGAATTTGGCCAATAACCACGCGATGGACTATGAGCAAGCGGGCCTCGATCAAACCCTCAAATCGCTACAGGCGGCTGGCATTTCCCACGTGGGGGCAGGCTTGAATAGTCAAGAAGCCCGCCGTCCGGTAGTAATGGATGTGAAAGGGCAGCGGATTGCCTATCTGGGTTACTACGATGCGGATTTACATGCGGCTTCGGCCCAGGGCGCGGGTACCAATCCTCGGCGCAACGATCGCGTGGCGGCGGATATCAAGGCGTTGCGGAGTCAGGTGGATTGGATTGTGGTTAATTACCACTGGGGCGATGAATTGGCAAAATACCCCGGTGATTGGCAGATTGACCTAGCTCGATTCACGATCGATCAGGGGGCCGATTTGGTTGTGGGTCACCATGCCCAGGTGCTGCAAGGTGCAGAGGTTTACAAAGGTCGCCCGATCGTTTACTCCCTAGGTAACTTTATCTTTGGCGGGAAATCCATTAGTGATTACGACACCGCAGCGCTGAAAGTTTCGCTGAAAGATCAGAAAATGAAAGTGGAATTGCTGCCGGTACAGGTGCGGAATTACCAAGCCAGGGTGGTGAGTGGTGATGCTGGACAACAGATCTTGCAACAGGTGAAGAGTGTTTCGGATATTTTCCAGGAACCCTTGGCTTCTCCGATGGTGATTGATGCGAAAACGAACCAAGCAACGCCGATCGAATCTACTAAACCCAGTCCTGCCAATAGCAACCAAGATTCGGGTAACCAGGATTCAGGTTCTCCATCCAAGCCCGCTGCTGAGGAGAAGTCTGCTAAGCCTAAGGAACCGACCAAGCCCCTTGTGGAAGATCCCCAGAATCCGTGGAATCCCGATGGGTTTACGCTGCCAGGGGACAAGCATAAGTCGATGACGGAAGAGGGGAATCAAGGGGTTGCGCCCAGTGATATGCCCAGCGATGCATCCGATGATGCGCCCAGTGAAACGCCTGGTGGTTCCCAAGTGCGACCCGCTAAGACGATCGTGGCGGAAATCCCTTCGATTAACCAATTGGAACGGGAATCGATGCTGGCGGGTGAATCGCCGGAGTTCTTGGAGTCGGCTTTGAAAAAAGCCGTGATCGAGAAAGCGCAGAAAGCGCAGCAGGCTGAGTCTACTCAAGCTGTCCCCACGGCGGCAAAACCCGAAGAAACGGTGCAAGCGGCATTAGGTGAAGCAACGGGTGAACAGCAAGCGGCGGGTGCACAAGTGTCCAATTCAGAACCCAATTCCGTGCCGAGCCTAGAACCGATGCAGCGTCGGTATGCAGAAGCAACACCGGATGCAAGTCCTAACGCGACGATCGATCAAGCGGCTCCCACTACGGCTCCAACCCCTCGTTAAAACTAAAACGACGGTAGTTCATCCACTACCGTCGTTTTGTGCTTCAGGTTGGTCAATGATTAAGACTACATGGTGCCGCGAAACAGTCCTTGGGGACGGAATAGTAACACCAACATCATAATCAACAGCGCAATGCCAATTTTGTAGTCTGGACTCATTAGCTTAACGATCGGGGCTAGTACTGGATTTTGTAACAACGTTAGGTAGGCATCCCCCAGGATTTGTCGCATGCCTGCCCCCACTTCCTGGGCTAAACCAATGACGAAAGCCCCCACGATCGCCCCGTAGGGATTGCCGATTCCCCCCAGAATGACTGAGGCAAACAGCGGCAGAATTAAAAACCAGCCCATATTGGGATTGATTTTTTCAATCAGCCCCAGCATACTGCCGGAAACTGCCGTCAGCCCTGCGGCAATCACCCAAGTCCACAGAATCACCCGATCGACCTTAATCCCCGTCACGCGAGCCAGATCGATATCATCAGCCACCGCCCGCATTGCTTTACCGATTTTGGTATTTTGCAACAGGTAGTGCAATCCCCCGATCGCCGCGATCGCCATTCCCATCACCAACAAACTGTTAAACGGCACCCGCACCCCAGCAAAATTGAGCGTCTCCGCCACAGGCAGGTCATAATTTTGCGGACTCGCACCCCACACCATAATCACCGTATTGCGAATGGCCAAGGCAAGCCCGATCGAAATAATGATTAGCGTGGTGGGCGTTGTCCGTTGTTTACGCATGGGTGCCCAGAGAAATTTGTCCGTCAGCAGGGCAAACCCCATCACCACGATCGTAGACAAGCCCATGGCCAACCAGATATTCAACCCCAAGCTATTGAACAAAAAGGTTAAGTAAGCAGCAAGGGTCATTAAATCCCCATGGGCAAAGTTGGAGAGCCGCAAAATGCCATAGGTCAGGGTCAGTCCCACCGCAGACAGTGCCATGATGCTGCCGAGGGACAGGCCATTGACGATCGGTTGAACCAGTTGCTCCATTGCCAAGCACCGAATGAAGGAGGATATCGCCCTTGATTGTCTCTGAATCCTGCACCTTTGGAAAGGGGCTGGGGCGGTTGCGGAGTGAGGCGATCGCTTACTGGAGTAGGGCTTGGCAAGATTAGTCTCAGGGGATTTGCTGAGTGGATCCCCCCTGATGCCCGTAATTACCGCCAGTGCTTTAATATTTCTTTAAAAAGAAAATCCGGTATTTGACGGAAAATTTGGGATACCTAAGTGATAAGTCAATCATGATTAGTAATCAGTGACTAGTGATGAGTGACCCGTCATTGATGGCCAGTGATCCCTGATCGGTCATCTTTGATCGGTCAGTTGTTTCCTGTTGCTTTCTGTGCTCGTTGTCGTTGGATTACCAATTGACTATCCATTCTGTGCTGAAACTGCATCTGTGCTGAAACTGCATCTGTGCTGAAACTGCATCTGTGCTGAAACTGCATCTGTGCTGAAACTGCATCTGTGCTGAAACTGCATCTGTGCTGAAACTGTATCTGTGCTAAGACCATCCATTCTGTGCTGAATCTTTTCTACTCACGCTAACTCGTCATTCGGTGCTGAATCGTAATGATTTGCTGAGCCTGCGTACTGAGCCTGTGTACTGAGCCTACGTACTAAGACATTGCTGAGCCTGCGTAAGACATTGCTGCTGAGCCACTTTGTGCTGAGCCATTCTGTGCTGCGCATTGCTCGCAGATTGCCCCATGTTCTTTCTGCTACTTGTGTAAGGAGATTCGGCCATGCTATCCACCGCATCGGTAACATCGTCGTCCCTGAGTTTAGGGGGCGGCACGGGCCTCAAAGCCGACTATTACGATAATTCCGACTTTACCAATTTGAAACTGACCCGAACGGATGCAACAGTGAATTTCAATTGGGGTTCGGGAGCCCCCGCATCAACGATCGGGGCAGATACCTTTTCCGTGCGTTGGACGGGACAAGTCCAAGCGCTCCATTCGGAAACCTACACCTTTTACACAACGGGAGATGATGGCATTCGGTTGTGGGTGAATGGCCAGCAGTTAATCAATGGCTGGAAAAACCAAAGCGCCACGGAATATAGAGGAACGATCGCCCTGCAAGCGGGACAGAAATATAACATTCGGCTGGAATACTACGAAAATGGTGGTAGTGCGGTGGCTAGACTGGCTTGGTCTAGCGCTAGTCTAGCCAAGCAAATTATTCCCCAGGCGCAACTGTTCAACACCGTTCCTGTTACAGATACGATCGTACCCACGGCCACCGCAGCGGTCACCAACATTACAACCGCCACTGCCAATGGCTATACCTTCACCGTAACCTACAGCGATAACGCTGGTATTGACGTTAGTAGTTTAGATAGTAGCGACATCCGCGTCACAGGGCCGAATGGATACAGCCAACTGGCCACTCGCGATGCCGTCAACAGTACGACTAACGGTACTCCCCGCACCGTGACTTACCGGATTACCCCACCGGGGGGCAGTTGGGACAGCATAGATAACGGCACCTACACGATCGCGCTACAAGCCAATCAGGTACGGGACATCAATGGTAATTGGGCCGCCGCAGGGACCTTGGGCACGTTTTCAGTCAATATTCCCACGGTGACTCCGGGACGGTTCAACTACGGGGAAGCGTTACAAAAGTCGATTTATTTCTACGATGCCCAACGATCGGGCCGTTTGCCGAGTAATAATCGCGTTGAGTGGCGGGGAGATTCAGCCTTGCTGGACGGTTCCGATGTCGGGCGGGATCTGACCGGCGGCTTCTACGATGCGGGCGATCGCATTAAATTCAGCCGCACGATCGCCTATTCTGCTGCGATGTTGTCCTGGGGCTGGCTGGAAACGCCAACGGCCTATCAGACAACCGGACAGTCCTCCTTTTTACTCAGTGATATTCAATGGGCTACGGATTACCTACTGAAAGCCTTTACCAACGACACGCCGGGGCAGTACGAGTTCTACACCCAAGTCGGCAGTATGGGCAGCGGTCGTCGTGATGATCACCAAAACTGGGTGCCTGCGGAAGTCATCCATGAAGTGACCGATCGCCCCTCCTACAAAATTAATATCCAAACCCCCGACTCCGCGATCGCGGGACAGGCAGCGGCGGCCTTGGCTTCGGCCTCGATCGTCTTCCGGCAAAATGGCAACGCCACCTATGCCAATACACTCCTCAGCAAAGCAGAACGCCTGTTTGACTTTGCCAATACCTATCGTGGCATGAACGCCCAGATTGCCCCCAACGGGAGTCGAGATACGTCATCGCCCTACCAAGATGTCAGTTTCTACGATGAATTGCTCTGGGGCGCAACCTGGTTACACAAGGCAAAACTGGCTCAAAACAACGCCTACGGCAATAGCTATCTCACCCAGGCGGAACAAATTTACAACGATGGTGCGGCTGGATCGATTCGAGGAAATTATACATCCGAGCAAAGCTGGCAATGGGTGGATAAAGGAGCCAAGGTATTGCTAGCGGAATTGACCAATAAAACGGTCTATCGCACGGAAGTGCAAAACTATTTGGATTACTGGACGGTAGGTTATAACGGTCAGCGCATCGCCTACACCCCCGGTGGCTTGGCTTGGCGGGATGCCTGGGGTTCCCTGCGCTATGCTACGACCCAAGCCTTTGTTGCTTTGGCCTACAGCGATTTAGTGTCTGACACGGCTGTGAAATCACGCTATGAGAACTTTGCGGTGCGGCAGGTGAATTACGCCTTGGGCGACAATCCCTATGGTCGCAGCTATATGCTGGGCTTTGGAGCCAATCCCATGACCTCGGTGCACCATTCCACCGCCAACGGGCCTTGGGCGGGCTGGAACCAGTTCACATCCAGCACAAAACCGCGCCACATCCTCTATGGCGCATTGCTGGGGGGGCCAAACCAGCAGGACGGCTTTACGGAAGATATGACCAACTACCAGACGAACGAGGTCGCGATCGACTACAATGCCGGACTGACAGGAGCCTTGGCAAGGTTGTATAGCCTTTACGGGGGCAATCCTTTAGCCAGTTTCCCAGCACCGGAAACCCGCAGTGATCAGTTCTTTGTGGAAGCCAGTGTGAATGCAACGGGCAGTAATTTTGTCGAAATTAAGGCTTGGGTGAATAACCAATCCAGTTGGCCTGCCAAGGTAACGGATAAGCTGTCTTTCCGCTATTACTTCACCTTGGATAATGGCGTGAATCCTGCTAATTTAACAGTGACGATTCCCTATGCGGAAGCAGCGGTAACCAGCCAAATTCGCCAGTACCGTGACAATATCTACTACGCAGATGTGAATTTAACGGGAACCAAGATTTTCCCTGGGGGGTATGATGCCGCCGGGAAACCCACCTTCCGGAAGGAAGTGCGATTCCGCATCAATAGTCCGTTGGCTTGGAGTTCCAGCAATGATTGGTCATTCCAAGGCGTTGCGGGAACAGGGGGACAGCCGATTAAAGTCCGTAACATCACGGTCTATGACAATGGGGTTAAGGTCTTTGGTGTGGATCCCGTGTAAGTCCTAAGGTTCCGTCTAAACTCCCGTCAATCCCAGGCTCCCCCGTCGGCATCCCCCATGGGGGAGTTTTATGCGTTCCACTGCTTAATGGTGCCAATACACTGCTTAACGGTGCCAGTACATGGAATAGTGTTCTTGGCAGGGCGATCGATCGCCGCAGGTTTCCTGATCCAGCACCTGCACCACCCGCCGATAAATGGCCTCCGCTTCCTCTGGAGAGTCGCCAATGCTGGTGACGCCCAGTTTGCCAAATTCCGATAGGCAGCCCATGAGATGGAACACCGTTCCCGTTTCGGTACTGGTGTCAAAGTGCAATTGATGATTGGCCACAATGTCCATCAAATCATTGGGCAGTAAGCCTCGATATTGCGGACTTTGCAAATTATCCGTGGCCATGTAGTACTTGACTTGGCGATGGCGACTGTGGAATAGCCCCGTGGTGCCGTCGTAGAAGCCATTGGTTAAAAACTTCAAGGTCATGAAGGGATGGGTGGTGCCCCCCTTGCGCAAATTAATCTCGATCGCCCAGGTTTTCCATTCATCCCCCTGCCGCACCGTAACAAAATCCACCCCAAACCGTTCCAACACCCCCTTCTGGGCTAGCACCTCACCGACCCGTTCTCCCATTGCCTGCAATTGCATCCGATAGGCTGCATCCGCCGGAAAGCGACAGCCGAGATACATTTGCCCCGTGGGGCCACCCAAAATTTGATCGTGGGTGGACAGGATTTCCACATCGCCCGAGGGCGTAATCCGGGCCTGCACACTGGGCGAATACTTCTCCTCCCCTTCGATAAACACCTCCGCGATCGCACCCAGTTCCTCAACCTGCTGACAATAGGTCTCCCACTGTTCCCCGGCGGCTTCGAACTGAAGGTGCGGTAACTGGTTGCGGATCTGCGCCACACGATCGCTGGGGGAATGGGCCTGCAACCCCCGCAGGTCTAAAATTGCATTGCCCTCCCCCGAAAACCCTTCATTCAACTTGACCACGAGGCGCTGCACCTCCGGATTGCGGCCCCATACATCCGCTGCCGCCTCCGCCAATTCCGCCGCACTGTGGACGAGCGGACTGCCATCAGGAAAGGGGATCCCACTGGCTTCAAAGACCGCACGGCTGCCACTTTTTGTCCCCCATTCCAACAGGGCGGGATCGGATGCAAAGAGCGGAATTCCCAGCTTCTCGGACAGATCCCGCTCCAAGTTCGTGGCGTTGTAGCAGATCATGTAGGCCCGATCGCTGTTCACCGCTTGGCGAATCCGTTCCAGTAACCGAGGTCGATCCAATATTTTCTGGGTCAGGGATTTGAGCGATCCATCGTAGGTCGAGAGCAATAACAAGCGATCGCGGGCATGGGAAAAGGGAATCCCCGGCAGTAACTGTAGGTAATAATCGATGATGCTGGGGTGGAGGGGTTGGGAGGTGAGGTAAATCAGCCTTGTGCGGGGGTTGCGTAACCGAATCAAGGAAAACAGTAACCGTTCCTCATAGTGGTGAAATCCTGCGACTTTCAGTAATTCGCGTTGATCTAAGCTCAAGGACGGAATCACCACGATATCGGCGGCTTCGTTATCAAATTCTTGAACATTGCGCCATCTTGCCCGTAACTGCGCCTGGAGAACCTGGAAGGGAATGGGGGGGGGAATAAGCTCAAACGAGTTGATCATGGCAGCACAATTCTCCACAGGCGTCCTATAGGCAATCGTTTCTACCCGCGATCGTAAAGTGAAATTTTGGCCATCCTCGAAACATGCAAACAGAATTAACCAAAGTCACCCTTCGGCAACAGTTGCTTCAACAACGGCAAGCGCTGACGCCAGCCGATTGGCAGCAGAGAAGCCAGCAAATTTGCCAGCAGGTGCAACGATCGCCCCAATTCCAAGCGGCCCAGACGGTTTTGGCCTTTTTTGCAGTGCGTCAGGAACCGGATCTCCGTTGGCTATGGCAGGAAAATTGTGACCATTCCCAAGGCTATCCCCCAGAAAGCTATCCCCCAGAAAGCCATACCCCAGCTCGTCGCTTTGGGTTTCCCCGCTGTCAGGGACAAAGCTTGGTGTGGCATCTGTGGCAGCCTGGACAGCCCCTCGTTTCAGGCCGTTTTGGGATTCAGGAGCCCGATCCGACCTGTCCGCAATTATGCGCCTCTGAGGTGGATCTCATCCTCGTTCCCTGTCTAGCCATCGATGCCCAGGGCTATCGGCTAGGCTACGGGGGCGGCTTTTACGATCGCCTGTTCAGCCAGCCCGACTGGCGATCGATCCCTGCGATCGGGATTTGTTTTGACTTTGGCTACTGCGATCGTCTGCCCCATGATGCCTGGGATCAGCCCCTTCAGGGGGTTTGCACAGAATCCCAACAAATGACCCTCGACTCAAGGCTGAGAATCGGATCCGACTAAAGGAACTCTGGTGCAAGAATTCTCAGAAAAGAAATTCTCAGAAAAGAAATTCTCAGAAAAGTAAAGTCCGGCGAAAGCAAGATCTCTGCCCCAAGTATTCCGATGAAAACTAGGATTTATGGGATCTTTCATCGAACAAGATCTACTATCGTGTAGTCATGTATTGATTCTATTCAATGCGGACTAGTGAAGAAGATGGCGATCTACTGAGGCGGTCTTCCATTATTCTGAAAGGGAAATTGGCCCTCCTCGTCCAATTTATCGTTACGCAACTCTCTCACTACGGCGAATCACCCTAAATCCCGTTCAAACTAATGAAGCTATTTGTTTACCATACTCCCGAACTGACTCCTTCTCCTTGTACTGCTGACTGTGCCATCGCGATCGATGTTTTAAGAGCTACAACCACGATCGCAACCGCTTTGGGCGTAGGTGCAGAAGCAGTACAGGTCTTCAGTGATCTCAATCGATTGATGCAGACTAGCGCTGAGTGGGATCCTGCCAAGCGCCTGCGAGCAGGAGAGCGGGGCGGCAGCAAAGTCGAGGGCTGCGATTTTGGCAATTCCCCCCTAGATTGCACGCCACAACTGATGCAGGGGCGTCGCCTGTTCATCAGCACCACCAATGGAACCCGTGCTCTGCAAAAAATTGAGCAATGTCCTACGGTGTTGGCTGCGGCTTTAATCAATCGCCATGCGGTTGTGAACTATCTCGTGGAAACTCAGCCAGAAACGGTTTGGATTACGGGAGCCGGTTGGGAAGGGTCCTTCGCCCTGGAAGATACCGTGTGTGCCGGAGCGATCGCTGTGGGTTTGATGGAAAAACTGGGTTGCACTTTAGATGAGTTAGCCGGTAATGATGAGTTGGTGGGAGCCGTATCGCTCTATCAACAGTGGAAAGATAACCTGTTGGGGCTGTTCCATCTAGCTAGCCATGGGCAACGGCTGCTGCGGTTGGAGTGCCATGCAGATTTGCAATACTGCTCTGCACTGGATACCTTAGATGTCCTGCCGATTCAGCGGGAAGTGGGGGTTCTCGTGAACCAGTCTACTTTGGTGGCCCCGGTGGCGGCGCGATCGGTGGTGTCTGCCCAGTCTGCGTAAACTGATTGGCTGTGTAAACTGATTGGTTGCGTAAACTGATTGGCTGCAATCTCCCTAAAAGGAACCTAGGCTCCTTTTAGGGGGTCGGTGCCGATGTGAGGGGCATCGCTGAATCACTACCCTTGCCATCAGCGAAGCAGCAAATCCAATTCATCAGGACTTTCGCTGGACTCCAACTCAGGACTGTAATCTTCAGGATTCTATCTGGCGAGTTTGTGTTGATGAAGCTCTACCATTGGCAGTAATATTGTTTCTTCAATCTCTAGCCGCACATTACGGCTTACATAGCAATCACTATTAAAACACTGCACCAGCAATACATTCGCATCATAATATTGCCGCAGTAATTGTCGTTCTTCCGGCGTGAATTGCCAGTCGTAGCCAATGTTACGATGAATCATCATGACCTGGCGTCAGTCCTCAATCCACTTTTGTCCATGGAGTTTCCACCACTGTATGAAGTTAGACTCCTCGGCTGTCGTTGGCAATCGAGGAGTCTAACTTCTGAAGCTGTATTTTGAGTAATTCATCTTCTAAGCGATTGTAGGCACAGGTTCTAGCCAGGGCTAAGTCCAAGGCCAGGGTACGGGCATAGGATGCATGGGTACGGGCTCGTGCTAAAGCGATGGAGAGATATTCCTAGGGTCAGCAAAAGACTTCACGCCAGCGTTTGTCATGGATGTAGGGCATTAATAAATCAATGCGATTTGTGGCGACGATCTCCCGTGCTGCAAAGTATTCCTGAAAGGTTAAGTGAGAAAAGGAATAAATCCCCCTAGCTTGCTCCACTAATAAACCATGCTGGGCTTGAATGGCTCGTAGCACGAGTTCGCCATCAATTTGCAGCATGTCGGAATCTGGGTCTACATCCCGTAAATTGCGAATAAAATCGGCAATATAGCCTTCAACCCGTCGCTTTTGAATGAAATACTCATTTTGCTGAAAGGTACGGTGGACCCCAAAAACTGGACAGGTAGTTAAGCTCTGAAAACTCAAACTGTGATAGGAGTATTTCATGGGCAATAAACGCAAACAATACAGCGCCGACTTCAAAGCCAAAGTAGCCTTAGCGGC